>NZ_JAMXSA010000007.1:0-85129 GCF_024124465.1 Microbacterium sp. CnD16-F | reverse complement strand
GTGTCGGAACGGTCGATGACGTCGTCGTGCACGAGGGCGGCGGCGTGGAAGACCTCCAGTGCCGCGGATGCCGCGGTCACGACCTCCGGCACGTGGCCGGGCGCGGGCGCCTCGGCCGTGGCCACCGCGCGCCATCCGGCGAGGCAGAAGCGGGCGCGGAAGCCCTTCCCACCGGTGGCGGCGGCGGCGCCGGAATCCACGAACGACCGGGCTTCCTCGCCGAAATCCGCGACCGCATCGCGCTGCGCCTGCAGGAACCTCTCGACTCGCTGGGAAACGGCCACGATCGGGTCGGGGGAAGAGGACACGGGCCTAGCCTAGTGATCGCGCGCACGCGTACACTTGATGGACCGACCCGAGGGGGATGCATGCCACTGTCAGAGCAGGAGCAGCGTCTGCTGGACGAGATGGAACGCCATCTCATGCGCAACGACGCCGATGTTGTCAGCGCGGACCGGGGCGCGGCCCCCCTCAGCTATCGCAACATCGTCTACGGGTCCGTCATCGTCCTCCTCGGCATCGCCGGGCTCGTCGTCGGCGTGGCCACATCCCTCGTCGTCATCGGCGTCATCGCCTTTGTCGTGATGGTGGGCGGTGTCGTCCTCGCCTTCACCCCGGCCAAGGGTGCCGCTGCCGCCCGGGCCGCGACGGGGTCGCGCAAGCCGCGCACCGCGAAGGCGCCGGCATCCGCCTCCTTCATGGACCGCATGAACGACCGGTGGGATCGACGCAACGACGATCGATGATCTGAGTTCCTCCACACCCCTCCACTTCTGAAGCACCGACCTCCGGGTCGGTGCTTTTTTTGTGCCCTCGCAGGGAGCGCGGGCGGGGCCCGCCCGGCGTGGCCGACCCCGATGAGCGCAGACGAGAGCGCATCGGGGCGGGAATCTGTCGCGGAGTGGAGGAAAGTGGAGTAAAGTGGCGTCATCCTGGAGCGGGCCGGACGAAGGGGGTGACCGAGCGATGTTGTTGGGCACCCACACCCCGAAGCTGGACGACAAAGGTCGGGTCATCCTGCCGGCGAAGTTTCGCGACGACCTCGGCCCCGGCGTCGTGATCACCCGCGGCCAGGAGCGCTGCCTTTACGTCTTCAGCTCGGCCGAGTTCGAGCGGGTGTACGAGCGCATCCGCGAAGCCCCCTTGACCAACAAGCAGGCGCGCGACTTCCAGCGCATGTTCCTCTCCGGCGCGAGTGCGGAGAAGCCCGATTCGCAGAACCGGATCACGATCCCGCCGCACCTTCGGACCTACGCGGCTCTGGAGCGCGAACTGGTCGTGACGGGTGTCGGCGCGCACGCCGAGATCTGGAACGCCGATGCCTGGAACGCCTACGCGGACAGCAACGAAGACACGTACTCGGACATGGAGCAGGAGGTGATCCCGGGACTCTTCTGATCCTCGACCGCGACTCCCAGCCGCTCGCCCTGACGCACTTCCCCGGCGCCAGGTCGGAGCGGATGGGGATCGGGGCCGAGGGCCTCTGCAGAACCGAACGCACCATGGCCTACGACGACATCCACACCCCCGTCCTCCTCGACCGCTGCGTCGAGCTGCTCGCACCCGCGCTCCAGCGCGACGGCGCCGTCGTCGTCGACGCCACCGAGGGCATGGGCGGCCACTCCGAAGCGCTCCTCGAGCGCTTCCCCCAGGTGCGGCTGATCGGCCTCGACCGCGACACCGACGCCCTTCGGATCGCGGGGGAGCGGCTCGCCCGGTTCGGGGACCGCGTGACCCTCGTCCACACCGTGTACGACGACATCGCCGACGCGGTGCGCAGCGCCGGAGCGACGTCGGTCGACGGCATCCTGTTCGACCTGGGGGTGTCCTCCCTCCAGCTCGACGAGGCGGACCGCGGGTTCGCCTACGCGAAGGATGCCCCGCTCGACATGCGGATGGACCAGACCGCCGCGACCACGGCGGCCGACATCGTCGCCACCTACGGTGAGGGCGACCTCCGCCGGATCTTCGAGCGGTACGGCGAGGAGAAGCTCGCCGGCCGGTACGCCCGAGCCATCATCGCCGCGCGCGAGGAGGCGCCCATCGACCGGTCCGCCCGCCTCGTCGAGATCCTCATCGCCGCGACGCCGGTGGCCGTGCAGCGCGAGCGCAGCGGTCACCCCGCCAAGCGTGTGTTCCAGGCGCTGCGCATCGAGGTCAACGGCGAGCTCGCGGTGCTCGAACGCGCCCTGCCCGAGGCCCTCGGCATCCTGCCCGTCGGCGGTCGCATCGTCGTCATGTCGTACCAGTCCCTCGAGGACCGCCTCGTCAAGCGGGTGTTCGCCGAGGCGACGCGGTCCACGGCGCCGGCGGGCCTCCCGATCGAACCACCCGAGCACGCCCCCCGCTTCCGCCTCCTCACCAAAGGCGCCGAAGTGGCATCAGACGAAGAGAAGTCCCGCAACCCGCGCGCCACACCGGTGCGTCTGCGTGCGGCAGAGCGAGTGAGGGAGGCGTCATGACCGTTCCGGCCCTGGCCACCACTGCCATCGACAGCGCACGCGATGAGGTCGTCCTCGGTTCGGCGGCACCGGTCCTCCGTCCGCTGGGTCGCCCCGGCGTCGGCATCGCGCCGCAGCCGCGACGCCGTCCGCGGCTCGTGTTCGGCCTCGTCGCGGTCGCCGGCGCCCTCGCCATCGCCGGTGTGCAGATGGGGCTGTCGATCGTCACGACGCAGGGCGCCTACGAGGTCAAGGACCTCACGGCGCAGCAGCGGGACGCGAACTACCAGAAGCAGATCCTCGAGGAGGAGATCGCGGGGCTCAGCTCGCCGCAGTTCCTCGCCGCCAACGCCGCTGCCCTCGGCCTCGTCGCCGGCGGCGAGCCCAACTACCTGCGCCTGAGCGACGGCGCGACCCTCGGTCCGCAGAAGGGCGCATCGGATGCCTCCTCGATCGAGGCGCTGTCGCGGGCGGCGGTCTCCAACGCCCTCGTTGCGGGTGTCCCGCTCGTGACGGACCCCGAGGCGAGCCTGGACTCGGGTGTGTCCATCGACGAGGACCTGCTGGCCAATACGCCGACACCCCCCTCGATCACCGACGGACTGCCGACCCCCAGCACACACTGAGAACATGACGACACGAGCAACCCGAGGCCCGCGCCGTCGCACCGTCGTCGCCCTCGCCGTCGTCCTGGTGGTCCTGGTCTCCTTCGTCGTCCGCCTGGTCGACATCCAGATCGTCAATGCGAGCCAGCACGTCGGCGACGCCTTCAGCAAGGGGATGCGGGTCACCTCGAAACTCGAGGGTGCGCGGGGAACGATCGTCGACACGAACGGCACCCCGCTCGCGACGAGCCTGCTGCGCTATCACGTCGTCGTGAACCCGAAGCTCGCCGAGAAGGGGATGTCCCTCCGGGACGAGAACGGCTCGCTCGTCAAGGACGAGAACGACAAGACGGTGCTGGTGACGTGGCCCGAGATCGCCGCGCAGATCGCCGAGGTGACGGGTCAGGATGCCGCCGAGGTCCAGGCGATCGCCGATGACGCGTTCGCGAAGGACCCGGCCGACCAGTTCGAGTACGTGAAGAAGTTCGTCTCGACGGCGGAGTTCCGCAAGCTCGCCGATCTGCAGATCCCCTTCATCTCGTTCGAACCGATCGCCTCGCGTTCGTACCCGAACGGTGCGGTCGCGGGCAACATCCTCGGTTTCGTCGGTTCCGACGGCAAGCCCCTCGAGGGTGTCGAGTCGCTCCAGAACTCCTGCCTCGCACCCACCGACGGCAGCATCCGCTATCAGAAGGGCGCCGACGGGGTGGTCATCCCCGGAACGGCGGTCGAGCAGCCCGCGAAGAACGGCGGCACCCTCGCCCTCACGATCGACGCCGACCTGCAGTGGTACATGCAGCAGCTCATCGCCGAGGAGACCTCGCGCTACCAGGCGGACTGGGGCGGGATCATCGTGATGGAGGTCGCGACGGGCAAGATCCGCGCGCTCGCGGAGACCCCCACGGTCGACCCGAACGATCCCGGCGCCAGCGAGCCTGAGGACCGCGGATCGCGGCTGCTCCGGTTCTCCTTCGAGCCGGGTTCCACCTTCAAGCCGGTCACTGCGGCGACGGCGATCGAGCAGGCCGGCGTGACGCCGGAATCGACGGTCAGGGTGCCCGACCGGATGGTGTTCGACAACGGCGCGGTCGTCAACGACTCCGAGAACCACGCGACCGAGAACCTGACGCTCAACGGCGGTCTGGTCACCTCGTCGAACGTCGCGATGTCGCAGTTCGGCGGCATGGTCGACCCGCAGACGCGGTACGAGTACCTGACCAAGTTCGGCGCCGGTCAGCCGACCGGTCTGGACTGGTCGGGTGAGCCGAAGACGACGATCGCCCCCGCGGACACGTGGGACAACCAGACGAATTACGCGACCACCTTCGGGCAGGCCTTCACCGTCACCGCCGTCCAGGTCGCCAGCGCGTACCAGACGTTCGCCAACCACGGTCTGCGGATGCCGGCATCGCTCGTCGAGTCCTGCACGACGCCCGACGGCACCGTCGTCGAGCCGAAGCTCGCCGCCCCTGAGCAGGTCATCAAGAAGGAGACCGCCGACGAGGTCTCGCTCATGCTCGAGAACGTCTTCGCGCAGGGGACGCTCGCCGACGACATCGCCCTCCCCGGCTACCGGATGGGCGGCAAGACCGGCACGGCGCAGATCTCCGACGGCAAGGGCGGATACAAGCCGAACCTGTACTTCACGTCCCTCGTCGGCTTCGCTCCCGCCGAGGATCCGAAGTATGTTGTCCTGACGGTCTTCGACGAGCCCAAGAAGCAGCGGATGTCGTCGGCCAACCGCTCGGTGTTCAAGAAGGCGATGGCGCAGGTGCTCACGCACTACCGCGTCATGCCGTCGGGCTCGGAGACCCCCCTCCTGCCCGTCACAGGCTGAACCCGAGCGCACGAGGAGACACCCCAGCATGATCCGGATGACGCTCGCCGAGGTGACGCACGCCGTCGGCGGCACCCTTCAGCTCCACGGCACCGACACCCCGGAGACCGTCGTCTCGGGCACGGTCGACACCGATTCCCGCGAGATGGGGCCCGGCTCCGTCTTCGTCGCCAAGCCCGGCGACGCGACCGACGGCCACCTGTTCGTCGACGCCGCCGTCACGGCGGGGGCGTCCCTCGCGATCGTGCAGCGCCCCGTCGGCGCGCCGGTCTCGCAGATCGTGGTGCCCGACGCCGTCGCCGCCCTCGGCGCCCTCGCCCGTGAGGTGGTCGCCCGCGTCCGCGCGCACGGAGGCCTGCAGGTGGTGGGGATCACCGGGTCGAACGGCAAGACGACGACGAAGAACCTGCTCGCCCGCATCCTGCAGGACGAAGCCCCCACCGTTGCCCCCCGGGCGTCGTTCAACAACGAGGTCGGCGCTCCGGTGACGATGCTGCGCGTCACGGAAGACACCCGCTTCCTGGTGAGCGAGCTCGGGGCGTCCCGTCCCGGCCGCATCGCCGAACTGGCCGGGCTCATCACGCCCGACATCGGTGCCGTCCTGATGGTGGGCCTCGCCCACGCCGGCGGGTTCGGCGGTGTCGAGGCGACGCAGAAGGCGAAGACCGAACTCGTCCAGGCGCTCCGTCCCGGCGGCACGGCCGTCCTCAACGCCGACGACGCCCGCGTCGCGGCGATGGCCGCCGTCGCCGAGGAGCGCGCCGTCGCCGTCCGCTGGTTCGGGCGGGGCCCGTCGGCCGACGTGCGCGCCGAGGACGTCGACGTCACGGCATCCGGCACGACCGCGACGATCCTCGTCGACGGTCGGCGCCTGCCGCTGCACCTGCGGGTGCTGGGTGAGCACCACGTCATGAACGCGCTGGCCGCCATCACCGTCGCCCAACTGCTGGGGGTGGACCCCGCCGATGCCATCGAACGGATCGGCACGGTCGAGATCGCCGAGCGCTGGCGGATGCAGCCGCTCGGGAGCGAGCGCGTGCGTGTCATCAACGACGCCTACAACGCCAGCCCGGACTCCATGGCCGCAGCCCTCCGCACCGTCGCGCAGATCACCGCGCCCGGGCAGCGCAAGGTCGCCGTCCTCGGGGCGATGACCGAACTCGGTGAGCAGGCGGGGGAGGAGCACGACCGCATCGGACTCCAGGCCGTCCGCCTCCGCTACGAGCGGATCGTCGTGGTCGGTTCCGCCGCCCGGCGCCTGTACCTCGCCGCCATCAGCGAAGGCTCCTGGGACGGTGAGGCCGTGTTCTTCGAGACCGCCGATGAGGCCTACGACTACCTGATGACCGAGCTCCGCGACGGCGACCGCGTGCTCGTGAAGTCCTCGAACGCGGCGGGGCTCAGGTTCCTGGGCGATCGTCTGGGAGAATCGTTCTCGTGAGATCCCTGCTGGCCGCTGCGACGATCTCGCTGGCATTCACCCTGTTCCTCACGCCGCTGTTCATCCGGGTCTTCCGGAAGATCGGGTGGGGGCAGGTCATCCGCACGCCGGAGGACATCAACAACCCGAGCCACCACACCAAGCGCGGCACGCCCACGATGGGCGGCATCGTGTTCATCGTGGGGACGATGGTCGGCTTCTTCGTCGGCAGCTACACGGGGGGTACGGAACCCACCGTGTCCGGCCTGCTCGTCCTCTGGATGATGGTGGGTCTCGGCATCATCGGCTTCATCGACGACTACATGAAGGTCCGGTCGCAGCGCAGCCTCGGGCTCTCGGGCTGGCGCAAGATCGTCGGACAGGTGGCCGTCGCCGTTCCGTTCGGCGTGATGGCACTGAACTTCCCGAACCAGTACGGCGAGACCCCGGGCTCCGCCTACATCTCCTTCTTCCGCGACATCCCGACGCTGTCCTTCATGGCGCTCGGGGCGGTCGCCGGATGGATCCTGTACCTCCTCTGGATCTCGTTCATGTCGGTGGCATGGTCCAACGCGTCGAACCTCACCGACGGCCTCGACGGTCTGGCGACCGGTGCGGGGATCTTCACCGTCTCGGCGTACAGCCTCGTCACGTTCTGGCAGCTGCAGCAGCGCTGCCACTCCGCCGCGCTCGCCACCGAGTACACCGCCGCCTGCTACGACACGCGCGACCCGATGGGCCTGACGATCGTCGCGGCATCCTTCGTCGGAGCTCTGGTCGGCTTCCTCTGGTGGAACGCGCCCAAGGCGAAGCTGTTCATGGGCGACACGGGCTCGATGGCGATCGGCGGTGTGATCGTCGCGATGGCCGTCCTCAGCCGCACCGAGATCCTCTCCGTCATCCTCGCGGGCGTCTTCATCATCGCCCCGGCCTCGGTCATCCTGCAGCGGTACTACTTCAAGGCGACCGGTGGCAAACGCCTCTTCCTCATGAGCCCGTTCCACCACCATCTCGAGATGCGCGGGTGGCCCGAGATCACGATCGTCGTCCGGATGTGGGTCATCGCGGGAATCTTCGCGATCTTCGGCGTCGCCCTCTTCTACGTCGGCTGGCTGGCCGCCGTATGACCGCCGACCTCAGCCGACTGACGAGCTGGCACGCCGACTGGTCGGGGCTCCGGGTCGTCGTCCTCGGGCTGTCGATGACGGGATTCTCCGTCGCCGACACGCTCGCCGAGCTCGGCGCCGACGTCCTGGTCGTGACCGAGGACGCCGCCGAGGAGTACGCCCGACTCGTCCCCGTCATCGGGGCGCGGATGTGGCAGGGCCCGCTCGACACCGTCCCCGAGGAGCTCACGGCGCACCGTCCCGACGTCGTCGTGGCCTCGCCGGGATTCCCGCCGCACCACCCCGTCGTCGCGTGGGCCCGCGAGGCGGGTGTCGCTGTCTGGGGTGACATCGAGCTCGCCTGGCGCGTCCGCGACAAGGTGCTGCGCGCCGACGGGTCGCCCGCGGACTGGGTGCTCATCACGGGGACGAACGGCAAGACCACCACGACGCAACTGACGGCCACGATGCTCGTCGCCGGCGGCCTGCGGGCGGCGCCGTGCGGCAACATCGGCGTCCCGGTGCTCGACGCGGTGCGCGACCCGGCCGGGTTCGACGTGCTCGTCATCGAGGTCTCGAGCCACCAGCTCTGGTATCTCGGCCTCCAGGACGGCGACGACCGCGTCTCGCCGTACGCCAGCGTCTGCCTGAACCTCGCCGCCGACCATCTCGAGTGGCACGGGTCCTTCGACGCGTACCGCGACGCGAAGGCCGTCGTCTACGAGCTCACCCGGGTCGCCTGCGTTTACAACAAGAGCGACGTTGCGACCCGCGAGATGGTCGAGGACGCGGAGGTGATCGAAGGATGCCGCGCCATCGGCTTCGATCTCGGCGTCCCGGGGCCGAGTGATCTCGGCGTCGTGGACGGCATCCTCGTCGACCGTGCGTTCCTCGAGGAGCGGCGCACCAACGCGCTCGAGCTCACGACCGTGGCGGAGCTCGCCGACGCCGGGCTCGCCGCTCCGCACGTCGTTGCGAACATCCTCGCTGCCGCCGCGCTCGCCCGGTCCCTCGACGTCCCGCCCGCGGCGATCCGCGACGCTCTCCGCGGCTTCCGCCTCGACCCGCACCGGATCGAGGTCGTGGGCGTCGCCGACGGTGTCACCTGGATCGACGACTCCAAGGCGACGAATCCGCACGCCGCGGCATCCTCCCTCCAGGCGTACCCCGGCGCGGTCTGGGTCCTCGGCGGGCTGCTGAAGGGCGTCGACATCGACGACCTCGTCGCCGCGCGCGGTCCCGGGGTGAAGGCCGCGATCGTCATCGGCGTCGAACGGTCCACGATCGTCGCGGCATTCGCGCGACACGCGCCGGCGGTGCCGCTGTTCGAGGTCGATCACGCTCAGACTGAGGACGTCATGACCGAGGTCGTCGCGTTGGCGTCGGACGTCGCGCAGGACGGAGACGTGGTCCTCCTCGCTCCGGCTGCGGCATCGTTCGACCAGTTCGCCTCGTACTCGGATCGCGGCCGGCGCTTCGCCGACGCGGTGAACGCACGGATGGGAAAGGACGCCGGTGACGACCACGACCGACCGTCCGGCCCCGTCGGATCCGGCTGACCGCGGCTCCTCCGCCTTCACGGCGCGCGTCGCCCTCGGCAAGGTCTTCGCGCCGGTCCCGAGCGAGTTCCTGCTCATCGCCTCGACGGCGCTGATCCTCACGATCTTCGGACTCGTCATGGTGCTGTCGGCGACGATGGCCACGTCCGGCGAGGGCGGGCCCTTCCAGACCGTCATGCGGCAGGCCATGTTCGCGATCCTCGGCGTGCCGCTGATGTTCGTGTTCAGCCGCTTGCCGGTGCTGTTCTGGAAGCGGATCTCGTGGATCGCGCTGGGCCTCGCTCAGGCGTTCCAGCTGCTCGTGTTCACCGGGCTCGGTTACGACTTCGACGGGAACCGCAACTGGATCTCGATCGCGGGTGTCCAGGCGCAGCCGTCGGAGTTCCTGAAGCTGGCCTTCGCGCTCTGGCTCGGGTACGTCCTCTACCGCAAGCACACCCTCCTCGGCCTGTGGCGTCACGTCTTCATCCCGGTCGTCCCGGTCTCGATCATGGTCATCGGCTCAGTGCTGGCAGGTAAGGACCTCGGTACGGCGATGATCCTCGTGCTGATCCTGCTGGGGGCGTTGTTCTTCTCCGGAGTGAAGCTCCGGGTGTTCATCATCCCGGTCGTCGCCGCCGCCGTCGTCGTCGCTGTCCTGGCGCTCACGAGTGCGAACCGCATGGCGCGCATCACGAGCTTCCTCGACCCGAACTGCATCGACGACTACTACGACGGCTGTTACCAGCCTCTCCACGGGATCTGGGGTCTGGCGAGCGGCGGTGTCTTCGGCCTCGGGCTCGGCAACTCCCGCGAGAAGTACGCGTGGCTGCCCGCGGCATCCCACGACTACATCTTCGCGATCGTGGGCGAGGAACTCGGCCTCATCGGGTGCATCGTCGTGCTCGCGCTGTTCACGTTGTTCGCGGTCGGCGCCTTCCACGTCATCCGCAAGACCCACGATCCGTTCATCCGCATCGCCGCCGGCGGCATCACCGTCTGGATCGTCGGGCAGGCGCTCATCAACATCGGCGTCGTGCTCCGGGTGTTCCCGGTGCTGGGTGTGCCGCTGCCGTTCATGTCGCAGGGTGGTACGTCGCTCGTCTCGGTGCTGATGGCGTGCGGGGTGCTCCTCGCCTTCGCGCGGACGCTGCCCACCTCGGCGCCGGTCACCGCTCCGACCCGCCGGTAGGCTCGATCCGGTGACCACGTACCTCCTGGCCGGCGGTGGCACCGCGGGCCACGTCAATCCGCTGCTCGCCGTCGCCGACACCCTGATGGCTCGTGACCCGGGCGCGACCGTCCTCGTCCTCGGCACCCGTGAGGGCCTCGAAGCCCGACTGGTGCCGCAGCGGGGATACGAGCTGCTGTTCGTCGACAAGGTCCCCTTCCCGCGTCGACCGGATGCCGCGGCGCTCCGCTTTCCGGCACGGTTCGCCCGCGCCGTGCGCCAGGTCCGGCACCACATCCGCGATCGCGCCGTCGACGTCGTCGTCGGCTTCGGCGGGTACGCCTCGGCGCCCGCCTACGTCGCCGCCCGCCGCACCCACGTCCCCGTGGTCGTCCACGAGGCGAACGCCAAGCCGGGGCTCGCCAACGTGCTCGGCGCGCGGGGGGCCGCGGCATCCGGTGTCGCCTTCGAGGGAACGCCGCTGCGCGGTGCCGAGGTCGTCGGGATGCCGCTGCGCCCCGAGATCGTGAACCTCGACCGCGCCGCGCTGCGCGAGGAGGCGGCTGCGGTCTTCGGGATGGATGCCGACCGGCCCGTCCTCCTCGTCTTCGGCGGATCGCTCGGGGCGGTGCGGCTGAATCGCGCCTTCGCCGATGCGTGGCAGGACGTCGTCGCGGCGGGGTGGCAGATCCTGCACGCCGCGGGGGAGCGCAACGACATCGCCGACCCCGACGACCCGTCCTACCGGATCGTGCCCTACATCGATCGCATGGACCTCGCGTTCGCCCTCGCCGACGCCGTCGTCTCGCGGTCGGGGGCGGCGACCGTGAGCGAGCTCAGCGCGCTCGGGGTCCCGGCCGTCTACGTCCCCTACGCGGTCGGCAACGGCGAGCAGGCCCTCAACGCCGCTTCCGCGGTCGCGGCGGGGGCGGCGGTGCTGATCCCCGATGCCGAGCTGACCGGGGACCGCATCCGTTCGACCGTCGTGCCGCTCCTGTCCGATGCGGCGTCGCTCGAGCGCATGCGCGCCGCCGCGGCGCAGGTCGGCACCCGTTCGGGGAGTGAGAACGTCGTCGGACTGATCGACCGCGCCCTGACCCGCTGAGCAGCCCGGCACAGCGCGCCGCGGCGTCCCCGCCGCCCACCCCGACCTAGACTTGTCGGGCCATGATTCGCCCCGATCTCACGCTCCCCATCCCCGCGGACATCACCGCCGCCCACTTCATCGGGATCGGCGGTTCCGGGATGTCGGGGCTCGCCGGCATGTTCCTCGATCGCGGCATCCGCGTGTCGGGTTCCGACCGCTCCGACAGCGCGGCCATGCAGGCGCTCGCGGCGCGCGGCGCGGAGGTCCACGTCGGCCACGACGCGGCGAATCTCCCCGACGACGTGGATGCGGTCGTGTTCACGGGCGCCATCTGGCCCGAGAACCCGGAGTACCTGCGTGCTCAGGAGCGGGGCGTGCCCGTGCTGCACCGCTCGCAGGCGCTGCACTGGCTGGTCGGCGGTCGTCGACTGGTGAGCGTCGCCGGCGCGCACGGCAAGACCACCTCGACCGGGATGATCGTCACGGGCCTCCGCGCGATCGGCGCCGATCCGACGTTCGTCAACGGCGGCGTCATCGCCTCCCTCGGCGTCTCGAGCGGCACCGGGTCCGACGACCTGTTCGTCATCGAGGCCGACGAGTCCGACGGCTCGTTCCTCCTCTACGACACCGCGGTCGCCCTCATCACGAACGTCGATCCCGACCACCTCGACCACTGGGGGTCGCGCGAGGCCTTCTACGAGGGTTTCGTCCGATTCGCGGATGCCGCATCCCAGGCCGTCGTCATCTCCTCCGACGACCCCGGTGCCCGCGAGGTCGCCGCCTCGCTGTCCCACCGCACCGTGGTCACCTTCGGCACGGCCGCCGAGGCGGACGTCCGCGTGAGCGACATCGTCACCGAGGGCCCGGTCTCCTTCACCCTCCACCACGACGGACGCTCGGCGTCGGGCGCCCTGAGCGTCCCCGGAGCGCACAACGCGGTCAACGCGGCCGGCGCGGTCGCCGTCCTCCTCACCCTCGGATTCGAGCTCGAGCCGGCGCTGCGCGCGGTCGAGCAGTTCGGCGGCACGATCCGCCGGTTCGAGCTGCACGACGTCCGCGCGGGCGTGTCGGTCTACGACGACTACGCCCACCACCCGACCGAGGTCGACGCCGCCCTCGCAGCGGCGCGCACCGTCGTCGGGGAGGGACGCATCATCGCTGTCCACCAGCCCCACACCTACTCCCGCACGCAGGCCATGTACCGCGAGTTCGCGGAGGTCCTCGAATCCCGCGCCGACCACACGGTCGTCCTCGACGTCTACGGCGCCCGCGAGGATCCCGTCCCCGGGGTGACCGGCGCCCTCGTCAGCGGTGCCTTCGCCGACCAGGACCGGGTGCGCTTCGTGGCGGACTGGCAGCAGGCGGCCGAGTACACGGCATCCATCGCCCGTCCCGGCGACTACGTCATCACCCTCGGCTGCGGTGACGTGTACCGCATCATCCCGCAGGTCCTCGACGCCCTCGGGCAGGACTGACCGTGCGGCGGCCGTCCCCCCTGCCGACGACGCCGCCGGCACGTCGATCCGCCCCGACGGCGGCTCCGCAGTCGGAGCCCGTCCCGCAGCCTCGGGCGGAGCAGCCCGTGCACGATCCTGAACCGGCGGAGGAGCAGGTCACCGAGGTCATCGAGCCCTCGCGGCCGGGCCGCCTCGTCCCGTTCGCTCAGCCGGTGGCCGAGGTCGACGACGTCGGGCGCGACGAACGGACTCCGGATGCCGAGGGCGACCGCCCGCTCGGTCTGCGCGACGTCTGGGCGGCGGCCCGCGCCCGCCGGCGTGCCCTCCGCCGCGAGGTACGACGGTTCACCGTCCGTCAGCGGCGGCGTCGCTACGCGTGGCTGGCGTCGCTCGCCGCCGTCGTGCTCGTCGGGCTCGGGGCCGTGGCGACCGCCTACAGCCCGTTGTTCGCCGTCTCGAAGATCACCGTCCTGGGCACCGATCGGCTCGATCGCGGTGCCGTCGAGCAGGCGCTCGCGGGGGAGAAGGGCACCCCGCTCGCGCTCGTCGACTCCAGCGCGGTCAAGGCTGCGCTGGTCGGGTTCCCGCTCGTCGAGAGCTACTCGATCGAAGCGCGTCCGCCGCAGGAGCTCGTCGTGCGGATCATCGAACGCACCCCCGTGGGGGTGGTGTCGACGCGCGGCGCATTCTCGCTCGTCGACGCGGCCGGCGTCGTCCTCTCCACCAGCGAGAACGCGCCCGAGGGGTACCCGGTGATCGAGGCGACCGGCGGGGCCGGGTCGCGCGCGTTCCGCGCCGTGGGGGCCGTCTACCGCTCGCTCCCGGCCGACCTGCGCACGCAGGTGACGGCGATGGCGGCGACGACGCCCGACGATGTCACCCTCACGATCGAGGGGGCGGAGGTCGTGTGGGGGAGCTCCGACGACCCCGTCGAGAAGGCCCGCGTCCTGCAGGCCGCGATGACCGCGAAGCCGCCGTCCGAGGTCGACGAGTACGACATCTCGTCGCCGGACGCGGTCGTCATCCGCTGACGCGGAATCAGATCGCGCGACACGCCCACGACGCTGCGGCTGAGCGGCGCTGCGCCGCCTACGTTCGGAATCGGGAATTGCATACTCGGCAATTCTTTAAACCTCTGGTTGAGGTTGAAGGTTTGCACTCGAGGTTCAGGACGATACGGAGGCCGGCGTGAGCCAGAACCAGAACTACCTTGCTGTGATCAAGGTCGTTGGCGTGGGTGGTGGCGGTGTCAACGCCGTCAACCGCATGATCGAGCTCGGCCTTCGCGGCGTCGAGTTCATCGCCGTCAACACGGACGCCCAGGCGCTGCTGATGAGCGACGCCGACATCAAGCTCGACGTGGGCCGCGAGCTCACGCGCGGTCTCGGCGCGGGCGCCGACCCCGAGGTCGGCCGTCGTGCCGCCGAGGACCACGCCGAGGAGATCGAGGAGGCCCTCGCGGGCGCCGACATGGTCTTCGTCACGGCCGGCGAGGGCGGCGGTACGGGCACCGGTGGCGCCCCGGTCGTCGCGCGGATCGCGAAGTCGATCGGCGCCCTCACCATCGGTGTCGTCACCAAGCCCTTCTCCTTCGAGGGTCGTCGTCGCCAGACCCAGGCCGAGGCGGGCGTCTCGAAGCTCAAGGAAGAGGTCGACACCCTCATCGTGGTGCCGAACGACCGCCTGCTCGAGATCAGCGACCGCGGCATCTCCATGATCGAGGCCTTCGCCACGGCCGACCAGGTGCTGCTCGCCGGTGTGCAGGGCATCACCGACCTCATCACGACGCCCGGTCTCATCAACCTCGACTTCGCCGACGTCAAGTCGGTCATGCAGGGCGCGGGCTCCGCGCTCATGGGCATCGGCTCGGCCCGCGGCGCCGACCGTGCGATCAAGGCCGCCGAACTGGCCGTCGAGTCGCCGCTGCTCGAGGCGTCGATCGAGGGCGCGCACGGCGTGCTGCTGTCGATCCAGGGTGGTTCGAACCTCGGCATCTTCGAGATCAACGACGCCGCGCAGCTCGTCAAGGAAGCCGCGCACCCCGAGGCCAACATCATCTTCGGTACCGTCATCGACGACACCCTGGGCGACGAGGTCCGGGTCACGGTCATCGCGGCCGGCTTCGACGGCGGCGAGCCCCAGGTGAAGGTCGAGCCGATCACGGCCAGCCGCCCGGCATCCGCCCCCGTGCTGCCGCCGCTGCCCGCCGACACGGTCGCGCGCGACCTCGCCGCGGCGGAGAACAGCGGACGCGAGTCGGTGTCGGTGTCGGCGCCCGCGTCGTCGTCGAGCGACTACGACTCGGCCTTCGGCGATGACGACCTCGACATCCCCGACTTCCTGAAGTAACGCCGTCGTGGATCTTCGTTCGCGGCTCGCCGACATCGACGCGCGCATCTCGGATGCCGCTCGGTCGGCGGGCCGCGATCCCGCGACGATCACGCGGATCGTCGTCACGAAGTTCCACCCCGTCGAGCTCGTGCAGGGTCTCGCTGCCCTCGGCGTCACCGACGTCGGCGAGAACCGGCAGCAGGAACTCAGCGCGAAACGCGCCGACTACGACGGCCCGGCGCTGCGCTGGCACTTCATCGGCCAGGCGCAGACGAACAAGGCGAAAGCGGTGCGTCGGGATGCCGACGCGGTGCACTCCCTCGACCGCGCGCGGCTCGCCGACGCGCTCCACGGCGCCCGCGCCGAAGGCGACGAGAGCGTGCTCGACGTCCTCATCCAGGTCAACCTCACCGACGACCCCGGTCGCGGGGGAGTCCAGCCGTCGGGTGTCGAGGAGCTCGCCGAGCACGTCGCCGCATCCTGCGCCTCGCTGCGGTTGCGGGGCGTGATGGCCGTCGCCCCGCTCGACGAGGACCCCGCCGCGGCCTTCGCCCGGCTCGCGGATCAGGCCGCACGGCTGCGCCGTGTGGTGCCGGATGCCGACTGGATCTCCGCCGGAATGACCGGCGACTTCGCCGAGGCGATCGCCGCGGGTGCGACACACCTGCGCATCGGTTCGGCAATCACAGGCCCGAGGCCCCTGCACGGTTAGCCTCATCACAGACGAGCAATACGGAGGATGCGATGTCGAACCCGCTCAAGAAGACCATGGTGTACCTGGGCCTCGCCGACGAGGAAGAGGTCTACGAGGAGCCGGCTCCCCGCCGCGAGAGCCGGGAGAAGCAGGTCGAGAACAAGACCGCCCCGGTGACGCCCATCCACCGTCCGGCCGTCGTGCGTCAGCCCGCTCCGGCCACCGTGAGCGAGATCGTCACGGTGCACCCGAAGCAGTACCGCGACGCGCAGATGATCGCCGAGAACTTCCGCGACGGCATCCCCATCATCATCAATCTCTCGCAGATGAGCGATGCCGACGCCCGCCGCCTCATCGACTTCGCGAGCGGACTCTCGCTGGGTCTGTACGGCCGTATCGAGCGCGTGACGAGCAAGGTCTTCCTGCTCTCGCCCGAGAACGTCGCGGTCTCCGGCGAGGGGGCGATCGCCCAGGGCGACGCCGACTCCGCTCCCTTCACGCACTGACGTCGTGACGGTCATCGGCCTCATCGCCGGGATCCTCAACGCGCTCCTGCTCATCTACGTGCTGTTCCTCCTGGCACGTCTGGTGTTGGAGTACATCCCGATGTTCAACCGGGAGTGGCGTCCGCGCGGCGGCTGGCTCGTCTTCGCCGAGGTCGTGTTCACCGTGACCGACCCGCCGCTGAAGTTCTTCCGCCGCCTCATCCCGCCGCTGCGCATCGGTCCCATCGCGCTCGATCTCGCCTTCCCGATCACGATGCTGTGCTGCTTCGTGCTTCTGTCCGTCACGCAGGTGCTGAGCCGCGTGTGAGGTCGTCGTCGTCGCACCCACGACAGCCGCGGACTATGCTGTCGGGGTACGGCTCGCGCCTCGCGGGTCTTCGTTGACCGGCCCGCTTCCTGAGCCCCGAAAGAGGAAAGACACATGCCTTTGACTCCCGAAGACGTCGTCACCAAGCAGTTCCAGCATGTTCGTTTCAAGGAGGGTTTCGACCCGGACGAGGTCGATGACTTCCTCGACGAGATCGTCGTCGAGTGGCGCAAGACGATCGCCGAGAACGAGGAGCTGAAGGCGAAGCTCGCCGCGTACGAGTCCGGCGAGACCCCCGCTCCGGAGGCCGCCGCCCCCGCCGCCGAGGAAGAGGTCGTCGAGCCGGCCCCGGCTCCGGCCGAGCCCGTCGCCGAGACCCCCGCAGCCGGAGCGACCGCTCCTGCGGCCGCGTCCGCCGGCATCATCGAGCTGGCGCAGCGCCTGCACGACGAGCACGTCGCCGAGGGCAAGGCGCAGAAGGAGAAGCTCATCTCCGAGGCGCAGGCCGAGGCCGACGCCATCCTCAACGAGGCCCGCACCAAGGCCAAGGACGAGCTCACCCGCCTCGAGAGCGAGCGCGGCACCCTCGAGGGTCGCATCAGCGAGCTGCGTCAGTTCGAGCGCGACTACCGCGTCCAGCTGCGCGGCTTCATCGAGGAGAAGCTGCGCGATCTCGACGTCGCCGGCACCTCGGGCTCGACGCCCATCCCCGCGTCCTGACCGCTCGCACGTTGTCGAGCCGAACGTCCGCGTCGCGGACGACACTGCGCGCCGCAGCGGCCGGCACCACCATCGCGATCCTCGCGGTGCTGGTGCTGGCCGCTGACCAGTTCACGAAGTTCCTCGCTCTCGAGAACCTGCCCGAGCGGCAGGCCGTCCCGGTGCTCGGGGACTTCCTCCAGCTCTATCTGACCTTCAACCCCGGCGCGGCGTTCTCGCTCGGGGAGGGCGTCACCTGGGTCTTCACCCTCGTGCTCGCCGCCGCTGCCGTCACGATCATCGTCCTCGCCGTGACCCGCGTGCGGTCGCGGGCGTGGGCCATCGTCCTCGGGCTGCTGCTCGGCGGCATCCTCGGCAACCTGGGTGACCGACTGTTCCGCGCACCCGGGTTCCTCGTCGGGCACGTCGTCGACTTCATCCACACGCCGTGGCTCTGGTTGGGCTTCCCGTCGGCCATCTACAACGTCGCCGACTCTTTCATCGTCACGATGATGCTCGCCGTCGCGATCCTGGTCCTGCTCGGCGTCCGTTTCGACGGGTCGCGGGAGAAGGATGCCGCGGCGACGGCGGACGACGAGGCGCAGCCGGCATCCGCCGATCCCCATGCCCAGCCGTAGCCTCCCCGTCCCGGACGGCCTCGACGGCACCCGGGTCGACGCCGCGCTGGCCAAGCTGCTCGGCTTCTCACGCACGTTCGCGGCCGAGGTCGCCGAGGGTGGGGGAGTCGAACTCGACGGGCGCACCGTCGGCAAGTCCGAGAAGCTCGTCGCCGGGGGCTGGTTGCAGGTCGACTGGGAGGACAAGCGGGGTCCCGAGATCGTCCCCATCGCGGTACCCGACCTCGGCATCGTCCACGACGACGACGAGATCGTCGTCGTCGACAAGCCCGCCGGTGTCGCCGCGCACCCCTCGCTGGGATGGGAGGGTCCGACGGTCGTCGGCGCCCTCGCCGCCGCAGGGTTCCGCATCGCCACCTCCGGCGCTCCCGAGCGTCAGGGCGTCGTGCACCGCCTGGACGTGGGCACGAGCGGCCTGATGGTCGTCGCGAAGACCGAGCGCTCCTACACCGCGCTGAAGCGGGCCTTCAAGGAACGCGAGGTCGACAAGATCTACCACACGGTCGTGCAGGGCCACCCCGACCCGCTGGTGGGGACCATCGACGCGCCCATCGGCCGTCACCCCAGCCACTCGTGGAAGTTCGCGGTCACGCCCGACGGCAAGGACTCGGTGACGCACTACGAGACGCTCGAGGCGTTCCCCCGTGCCTCGCTGCTCGAGGTGCACCTCGAGACCGGACGCACGCACCAGATCCGCGTCCACATGGCCGCCCACCGGCATCCGTGCGTCGGCGATCCCCTCTACGGAGGCGACCCGACGCTCGCGGAGCGACTCGGGCTCACCCGGCAATGGCTCCACGCCCGCGAGCTATCGTTCGCGCACCCCGCGACGGGGGAGTGGTCGACCTTCCGCTCGGAGTACCCGGCGGACCTCGCTCACGCCCTGGAGATGCTGCGCGACCAATCGTGAACCGACTCGGCGGAAACGGGTGCGGACGTCGGCGGCCCGCGGCATCCTGCTGTCATGACCGTCGACGTCCACGACCTCGACGTGTGGTCGGTGTGGTGCATCCGCGTCCGTCCGGGGCATCGCGGGAAGGGCATCTCCCACGCCCTGTTGGCGGGCGCGGTGGACTTCGCGAGGTCGCAGGGTACGCCGGCGACGGAGGGGTACCCCGTCGACAACAGGGGCGAGCAGGTCGACCTCACGATGACCTACGTCGGCACCCGAAGCCTGTTCGATCTGCGCTGACGGTCAGCGGCCGCCGGCGAAGCTCGCGGGGTCGTCCTCGGCGATCGCGAGCGCGATCTTCCGGACGTGGGTCTGATCGACGTCGACCAGCTCGCCGAGCCCGAACCACCCGACGTCGGTGAGTTCTCCGTCGGCGGGATGCGGCTCGCCCGAGACCCAGTCGCAGCGGAAGACGAGGTCGAGGTAGTCGACCTGATCGCCGTTGGCGTACTCGATGCGGGGGATCTGCTGCACGGCGGCCAGGCGGGTCGCTCGGACGACGATCCCCGCCTCCTCGCGACACTCCCGGACGGCCGCGTCGGCGGGCTCCTCGCCGGGGTCGACGATGCCCGAGACAGGCTGCCACGAGCCGTTGTCCGCCCGCCGTCCGATGAGCACCTTCTCGTCACGGAAGACGATCGCGGTGACGCCGACGAGGGGGAGGGGAGCGGTGCCGATCTTCTCGCGGAGCGCGAGGACGAACTCGGGAGTGGCCATGCCGACCAGCCTAGGTCCCGTGTCGGACCCGGAACGTAGACTCGATCCGTGGCATCCGATTCCTTCGTCCATCTGCACGTGCACAGCGAATACTCGATGCTCGACGGGGCCGCGAAGATCGGCGCGATGACGCAGGCGGCAGCCGAGTACGGGATGCCGGCGATCGCCGTCACCGACCACGGCAACACGTTTGCGGCCTTCGAGTTCTACCGTGCCGCACAGTCCGCCGGCGTCAAACCGATCATCGGTCTCGAGGCCTACGTCACCCCGGGCACCCACCGCAGCGACAAGTCCCGCGTCGCCTGGGGCTCGCCCGACCAGAAGAGCGACGACGTCTCGGGTTCCGGTGCCTACACCCACATGACGATGTGGAGCCAGAGCACGGAGGGGATGCACAACCTCTTCCGGCTCAGTTCGCTCTCGAGCATCGAGGGCTACTACTTCAAGCCGCGCATGGACCGCGAGCTGCTGCAGACCTACGGCAAGGGACTGATCGCCACGACCGGCTGCCCGTCCGGCGAGGTGCAGACCCGCCTGCGTCTCGGGCAGTACGAGGCGGCCCGTGCCGCGGCCGCCGAGTTCCAGGACATCTTCGGCAAGGAGAACTACTTCGCCGAGATCATGGACCACGGGCTGTCGATCGAGCGTCGGGTCATGACCGACCTCATCCGGCTCTCGAAGGACCTCGGCATCCCGCTCGTCGCGACCAACGACTCGCACTACACGCATCAGCACGAGGCCGACGCGCACGCCGCCCTCCTCTGCGTGCAGTCCGGCTCGACCCTCGACGACCCGAACCGTTTCAAGTTCGACGGCGACGGGTACTACATCAAGACGGCCCAGGAGATGCGTCAGCTCTTCCGAGACCATCCCGAGGCCTGCGACAACACGCTCCTCATCGCCGAGCGCTGCGAGGTCGAGTTCAACACCTCCGCCAACTACATGCCGCGCTTCCCGGTGCCCGAGGGCGAGACCGAGGACAGCTGGCTGATCAAGGAGGTCGAGGCCGGCCTCCACTACCGGTACCCCGACGGCATCCCCGACCGGGTGCGCAAGCAGGCGGAGTACGAGACCGGCATCATCCTCCAGATGGGTTTCCCGGGGTACTTCCTCGTCGTCGCCGACTTCATCAACTGGGCCAAGGACAACGGCATCCGCGTCGGTCCCGGCCGCGGTTCCGGTGCCGGTTCGATGGTCGCGTACGCCATGCGCATCACCGACCTCGACCCGCTCGAGCACGGTCTGATCTTCGAACGGTTCCTCAACCCCGACCGCGTCTCGATGCCCGACTTCGACGTCGACTTCGACGACCGTCGCCGTGGCGAGGTCATCGACTACGTGACCGAGAAGTACGGCTCCGAGCGCGTCGCGCAGATCGTCACGTACGGCACGATCAAGTCGAAGCAGGCGCTGAAGGATGCCGGTCGTGTCCTCGGCTTCCCCTTCTCCATGGGCGAGCGGCTCACCAAGGCCATGCCGCCGCCCGTCATGGGCAAGGACATGGAGCTCGGCGGCATGTTCGACCCGAAGCATCCGCGCTACAAGGAGGCGAGCGAGTTCCGCTCGCTCATCGACACCGATCCCGAGGCGAAGACCGTCTTCGACCGCGCGATCGGGCTCGAGGGCCTGAAGCGGCAGTGGGGTGTCCACGCCGCCGGTGTCATCATGTCGAGCGAACCGCTGATCGACATCATCCCGATCATGCGCCGCGAGCAGGACGGCCAGATCGTCACGCAGTTCGACTACCCGTCGTGCGAGACCCTCGGGCTCATCAAGATGGACTTCCTGGGGCTCCGCAACCTCACGATCATCTCGGACGCCCTCGACAACATCCGCAGCAACCGCGGCGAGGAACTCGACCTCGAGCACCTCGAGCTCGACGACCGCGCCGCGTACGACCTGCTCAGCCGCGGCGACACGCTCGGCGTCTTCCAGCTCGACGGCGGCCCGATGCGCTCGCTCCTGCGCCTCATGAAGCCCGACAACTTCGAGGACATCTCGGCCGTCATCGCGCTGTACCGACCGGGTCCGATGGGCGCGAACTCGCACACCAACTACGCACTGCGAAAGAACGGCGTGCAGCCGATCACACCCATCCACCCCGAGCTCGAAGAGCCGCTGCGTGAGATCCTCGACACGACCTACGGCCTGATCATCTATCAGGAGCAGGTCATGGCGATCGCGCAGAAGGTGGCCGGCTTCTCGCTCGGTCAGGCGGACATCCTGCGCCGCGCGATGGGCAAGAAGAAGAAGTCCGAGCTCGACAAGCAGTACGAGGGCTTCTCGGGCGGCATGAAGGAACGCGGCTTCGGTGAGGCAGCGATCAAGGCCCTCTGGGACATCCTGCTGCCGTTCTCCGACTACGCCTTCAACAAAGCCCACTCCGCGGCGTACGGCCTCGTCTCCTACTGGACCGCGTACCTGAAGGCCCACTATCCCGCCGAGTACATGGCCGCGCTCCTCACGAGCGTCGGCGACTCGAAGGACAAGATGGCGGTGTACCTCAACGAGTGCCGCCGCATGGGCATCCGCGTCCTCCCGCCCGACGTGGGGGAGTCCATCCGCTACTTCGCGGCCGTCGGTGAGGACATCCGTTTCGGTCTGGGCGCCGTCCGCAACGTCGGCAGCAACGTCGTCGACGGCATCGTCGCGGCGCGGGCCGACGGCCCCTACACGAGCTTCCACGACTTCCTGGCGAAGGTCCCCGCCCACGTCGCCAACAAGCGCACGGTGGAGTCCCTCATCAAAGCCGGCGCGTTCGACTCGCTCGGGTCGACGCGGCGCGCGCTCATGGAGATCCACGAGGACGCCACCGAGCAGGCCGTGCTCGACAAACGGCGCGAGGCCAACGGCGAGGTCGGCTTCGACTTCGACAGCCTGTGGGGCGACGACGAGCCGCAGCAGGTCGCTCGCGTCCCCGAGCGTCCCGAGTGGACCAAGAAGGACAAGCTCGCCTTCGAGCGCGAGATGCTCGGGCTCTACGTGTCGGACCACCCGCTCGCCGGGCTCGAGATCCCGCTCGCCAAACACGCGTCGACCTCGATCCACGACCTGCTCGTCTCCGAGGACATCTCCGACGGCGACATCGTCACGATCGCGGGCCTGGTCACCAGCGTGCAGCACCGCGTCGCGAAGCAGAGCGGCAATCCGTACGGCATGATCACCGTCGAGGACTTCGACGGCGAGGTGACCGTCATGTTCATGGGCAAGACGTACACCGAGTTCCAGTCGATGCTGCAGGCCGACTCGATCCTCGTCGTGCGCGGACGCGTCTCGCAGCGCGACGACGGGCGCAACCTCCACGGGCAGTCCGCGTTCGTCCCCGACCTCGGATCGGTGGATGCCGCCGGCCCGCTCGTCCTCCTGCTCCCCGAGCACCGGGCGACCGAGACGACGATCGGTCAGCTCGCCGCCGTCCTCGACCGGCATCCGGGCAGCACCGAGGTGACCCTGAAGCTCCACCGCGGCGGCGTCGCGAAGGTTTTCGAGGTGCCCGCGCAGGTGGGCGTGACGGTCGACCTCTACGGCGAGTTGAAGGGTCTGCTGGGACCCCAGTGTCTCGGCTGAGTCGCCCACAGCCCGCGGGGTAGGATCGCAGGCGGCGCCCCCCGGCGCTGTGCGGAAGGAGCATCGTGACCGACCAGAAGCCGACCCCCGAAACGCCCGACGAGACGGGGGGCACCGTCGAGGACCTCGACATCACCGTCGTCCGGGAGCCCGAGACCGCGGTGTACGACGCGTCCCGCGTCGACAGTGAGACCGAGGCGTACGACTTCGAGGGGGATGCGGCGTCCTCCGCGCCGGCCGCAGCCGACGCGCCGGCAGCCGAGGCATCCGCCCCCGTGGACGACGCCCCGGCCGCCGCGGCGGCTCCTGCGCCGTACGTCGACACCACCCCCGCCGATGTCGACCAGGCTCCCGAGGCGGGCCACGTTCCGCCGCAGTACGGGATCGGCCCGTTCTCGCTGCGCGAGGTGTCGCTGCTGGGCGTCTGGGTGCTCGCCTTCCTCTTCTCGTTCTTCCCGCTCTACAGCGACGGCCCGTACACGCAGCTCCTCGGCGGCGGGAACGTCTGGGGCTCGGGCATCGACTGGATCCTCGCCATCGGCGTGCCGACGGTCGCGGTGTTCCTCATCGTCCTGCGTCGCTTCTCGCCCACAGGCATCCGCCGGGTCGGTTCCCTGGGTATCGACCAGTTCGCCTCCGTCGCCTTCTCGGTCTCGGCGGTGCTCTGGCTCAGCTGGCTCTGGATCAACATCGCCCGCGGCGCCGCGACGGGTGTCTGGCTGAGCAGCTGGGTCGTCTGGGTCGAGGTGATCCTGATGGCGGCGGGTGTCGCCCTCACGGTCATCGCCCCCTTCATCCCGCCGTTCCACGAGGACTTCCTGCACCGCAGCGAGACGGTCTCGCACCGCGTCGCCCGCGGTGCCCGCCCGGTCGTCGCCCGTCCGATCTCGGACGCCCGCTTCACGATGGCGGCGCCGTCGGTCGACCCCGACCCGGCACCGCTCGGCGACCCGATCGACGACGACGAGCCGGCACCGGCTCCGGCCTCGGCGCAGCAGGCGTTCTGGGCGCTCGCACCCGTCGAACGGGACGTCGTCGACGAGAACGGCGCGCCCCTGTTCCGCATCGGCCCGACCGCCTGGGCCCTCGTCATCGAGGACCGCGGCGACTCGTTCGTCGTGCGCCACGAGGACGGTCGGATCGGCTACCTCACCGACGTCTCGGGCGTCACCCGGGGCTGACGCGCCGGTACCCTGGAGGGATGCTTCGCACGATCGACCTCCGGGGTCGCGCCGTCACTCCGGCTGACCTCCTCGCTGCCGTCCCCCGGGCCACCGCTGCCCGCGACGAGGCGCTGGCGACGGCGGCCGCCGTCGTCGCGGACGTCGCGGCGCGGGGGGAGGCGTCGCTGCGCGAACAGGCCGCCCGCTTCGACGGCGTGGAGGGTCACGACGTCCGCGTCCCGGCCGCGCACCTCGAGGAGGCGCTCGACGCCCTCGACCCGGCGATCCGTCGGGCGCTCGAGAACGCCATCGACCGGGTCCGGCGCGCCTCGGCCGCGCAGGTCCCGGCGCCCGTCGTGACGGACATCGGCCCCGGTGCCCGCGTCGAGCAGCACTGGCGACCCGTGCGGCGGGCCGGTGTCTACGTCCCCGGCGGCAAGGCGGTCTACCCGTCGAGCGTCGTGATGAACGTCGTCCCCGCGCAGGTGGCCGGCGTCGCACAGGTCGCCCTCGCCTCGCCGCCGCAGCGCGACCACGGCGGCCGGGTGCACCCCGTCATCCTCGCCGCGGCTCGTCTGCTTGGCATCACCGAGGTGTACGCGATGGGCGGCGCGGGGGCGATCGGCGCCTACGCCCACGGTGTCCCGGCCCTCGGTCTCGACCCGGTCGACGTCATCTCGGGCCCTGGCAACAACTTCGTCGCGCTGGCGAAGCGCGTCGTGGCGGGCATGGTCGGCACGGACTCCGAAGCTGGCGCGACCGAGATCCTCATCGTCGCGGACGAGTCAGCGGATGCCCGGCTGGTGGCCGCCGACCTCGTGAGCCAGGCCGAGCACGACGAGCAGGCGGCGGCCGTCCTCGTCACCGACTCGCAGGCGCTCTCGGAGGCGGTCGTGGTCCAGGTCGAGAAGCGCGCAGCCGCGACGCACCACGCCGCCCGCGTCGCGCAAGCGTTGTCGGGGCCGCAGTCCGCCGTCGTGCTCGTCGACGACATCGCCACGGCGACGGCGTTCAGCAACGCCTACGCTCCCGAGCACCTCGAGCTGCACCTGCGCGACCCGCGCCCTGAGGAGTACGTCAACGCCGGTGCCGTGTTCGTCGGCGCGTGGACCCCGGTGAGCCTCGGCGACTACCTCGCCGGCAGCAATCACGTGCTGCCCACGGGAGGTCAGGCGCGCTATGCGTCGGGACTGTCGGCATCCACTTTCCTGCGTCCGCAGCAGGTGATCGTGTACGACCGTGACGCACTGAAGGCGGTCCACGACGACATCGTCACGCTCGCGAACGCCGAGGTCCTGCCCGCGCACGGTGAAGCCGTCACGGCGCGCTTCGACGCGTAGGCTGGATGCCGCCATGCACTGCCCGTTCTGCCGTCACTCCGATTCCCGTGTCATCGAC
This sequence comes from Microbacterium sp. CnD16-F, assembly GCF_024124465.1. Classification (NCBI taxonomy): domain Bacteria; kingdom Bacillati; phylum Actinomycetota; class Actinomycetes; order Micrococcales; family Microbacteriaceae; genus Microbacterium; species Microbacterium sp. CnD16-F. Next base: position 59,495 of record NZ_JAMXSA010000007.1, on the reverse strand, counting down.
TCCCGCACGAGCGACGACGGGCTCAGCATCCGTCGCCGTCGTCAGTGCCCCGAGTGCGGCGGTCGGTTCTCGACGATCGAGACGGCGAGCCTGAACGTCATCAAGCGGTCCGGCGTGATCGAGTCGTTCAGTCGCGAGAAGGTCATGTCGGGCGTCCGCAAGGCGTGTCAGGGCCGTCCCGTCACCGAGGCGGATCTCGCGATGCTGGCCCAGGCCGTCGAGGAGGCGGTCCGTCAGACCGGTGTCTCGCAGATCGACACGAACGAGATCGGACTCGCGATCCTCGGGCCCCTGCGCGAGCTCGATGAGATCGCCTACCTGCGGTTCGCGAGCGTCTACCAGGCGTTCGAGACCCTCGACGACTTCGACGAGGCGATCGCGCTGCTGCGGGCGGATCACGCGCAGCGGGCCCAGCGCGAAGAGGTCTGATCACGGGGGTGCGCCCCTCGCCCTAGGCTGGGAGCCGATGTACCGACTCCTCTTCGACCTCGTCCTCCGCCGCCTGGACCCCGAGACGGCCCACCACCTCGGGATGGTCGTCATCCGTGTCGCCGCGGTGCCGCCGTTCTCGTGGATCGCCCGCGCCCTCACCCGCCCGGCCCCGCAGCTGCGCACCGAGGCCCTCGGTCTCGTCTTCGACTCGCCCTTCGGCGTCGCCGCCGGCTTCGACAAGAACGCCATCGGAGCGCTCGGCCTGCACGCGCTGGGATTCGGCCACATCGAGGTGGGCACGGTCACCGCGATCCCGCAGGACGGCAACCCGAAGCCGCGGCTGTTCCGGCTGCCCGCCGATCGTGCGCTGATCAACCGTATGGGGTTCAACAACGAGGGCGCGGCCGTCGTGGCGGGCCGCCTCGCGCGCATGCGCCGTCGCACGAAGCGTCCGGTGCTCGGCGCGAACATCGGCAAGTCGCGCGTCGTGGCCGTCGCCGACGCGACGGCCGATTACGTCGCCAGCACGCGCCTCGTCGCCCCGGTCGCCGACTACCTCGTCGTGAACGTGTCGTCCCCGAACACGCCCGGGCTCCGCGGCCTGCAGGCCGTCGAGACGCTCCGTCCGCTGCTGTCAGCGGTGAAGGATGCCGCCGGCGGCACCCCGCTCCTCGTGAAGATCGCCCCCGACCTCACCGACGACGAGATCGACGGCATCTCGGCCCTCGCCGTCGACACGGGGCTGGCGGGCATCGTCGCGACCAACACGACGATCGCCCGGACGGGCCTCACGACGGATGCCGCACGTGTCGAGGCCATGGGCGCCGGCGGGCTCTCCGGCGCGCCGTTGCACGAGCGTTCGCTCGAGGTGCTCCGCCGGGTCCGTGCCGCCGTCCCCGCCGACTTCTGCGTCATCGCCGCCGGGGGAGTGGAGACCGCGGCCGACGTCCGCGAGCGGCTCGCGGCCGGTGCCGACCTGGTGCAGGGCTACAGCGCGTTCGTGTACCGCGGCCCCCTCTGGGCGCGCGAGATCAACCGCGGCCTGGTGCGCTGAGCTTCGGCATCCGCCCCGCACGAGAACGGGCCCGCACCTCTCGGTGCGGGCCCGTTGCGGATCTCGGACTCAGCTCGGGTACTCGCCGCGCTTGACCTGGGGCTTGGGCAGACGCATGAACCGCATCTGCACCGAGCGCATCGCCGCGTACCAGCCGAGGCCCTTCTCGCGGCGGTCGCCCCACTTCGCGGCGGCGAGCTTCTTGACCTTGCGCGAGAGCATGATCATGTCGGCGACGACGAAGAGGAGGTAGGCCCAGAGGCCGATGTAGGCGTAGAAGACGACGGCGGTGTTCGGGACCAGGGCGAAGAGGATGACGATCACCAGCAGCGGCATGACGAGCTCGCCGAAGTGCCAGCCGGCATCCGTGTAGTCGCGGGCGAACCGCCGCTGCGGCCCGCGGTCGCGGGGCGTGAGGTGACGCTCGTCGCCGTTGGCCATGCCGATCCGGGCCTTTTCGCGCTGGGCGGCGAGCTCGGCCTTGGCGCGGGCGCGCGCCTCCTTCGTGTTCGCGACGAGGGGCCGCTTGCGCGCCGCTTCCTGCTCGGCGCGCGTGGGCGTCGGGCGGTTCTTCCCCGCGCCGGTGGGGGCGTCGGGGGCGGTGTCGGCGGGGGGCGGTGTCTTTGCCACGGGGCGGTTCCTCGGAATCGGCGAAAAAGGCGTGCGACATAAGATTACCCGCATGACTTCCGACACCACCCGGTCCACTGCGGTGCGCGAAGCGGCCCTCACCCAGGTGCCCGCCGCCCTCGCCGACCTGGGCTCGCTCGTCCGCATCCCCTCGATCGCGTTCCCCGGGTTCGACCGGGCCGAGGTGCAGCGCAGCGCCGAGGCCGTGAAGACGCTCGTCGAGGGCCTCGGCATCTTCGAACGCGTCGAGATCGCGACCGCCGTCGTCCCCGAGACGGGGGAGGAGGGGATGCCGGCGGTGCTGGCGACGCGCCCCGCCCGCAACGGTCGCCCGACGATCCTCCTCTACGCCCACCACGACGTGCAGCCCGTCGGGGACGAGTCCCTGTGGGAGTCGCCGCCCTTCGAGCCGACCCTGCGCGACGGCCGGATCTACGGTCGCGGCGCGGCCGACGACAAGGCCGGCATCATGGCCCACATCGGGGCGTTGCGCGCGCTCGTCGACGCCGTGGGCACGGACTTCGACCTCGGCGTCAACCTCTTCTTCGAGGGGGAGGAGGAGGCGGGGTCGGCATCCTTCGCCCAGTTCCTCAGCGACAACGCGGATGCGCTCCGCGCCGACGTGATCGTCGTCGCCGATTCCGGCAACTGGGATTCCGAGACGCCCGCCCTGACGGTGTCGCTGCGCGGCAATGCCCGCTTCACCCTCGACATCGAGACGCTCGAGCACGCTTCCCACTCGGGCATGTTCGGTGGCGCCGTGCCTGACGCGATGCTCGCGGCGGTCACCCTTCTCGCGACCCTCTGGGACGAGGACGGTGCCGTCGCGGTCGCCGGACTGGAATCCCGGGTTGCCGCCACCCCGCCGTACTCGGAGGAGACCCTCCGCAGCGAGGCGGGCCTTCCCGAGGGGGTGTCGCCGATCGGGCGCGACGAGATCCTCAGCCGCATCTGGAACAAGCCGTCGATCACGATCACCGGCATCGACGCCCCGAGCGTCCGGAACGCGTCCAACACGCTGACACCGAAGGTCTCGGTCGTGATCAGCACCCGGGTCGCCCCGGGGCAGGCCGCCGCCGACGCGTTCGCCGCGATCGAGGCGCACCTCCGCAGCCATGCGCCGTTCGGGGCGCGGCTGACCTTCCGCGACGTCGATTTCGGCGACCCGTTCCTCGTCGACACGTCCGGCCCCGCCGTCGAAGCGGCGCGCGCCGCCCTCGAGAGCGGGTACGGCCGCACTCCGGTCGACATCGGCGTGGGAGGGTCGATCCCCTTCATCGCCGACCTCGTGCGGGAGTTCCCGGGGGCCGAGATCCTCGTGACCGGTGTCGAGGACCCGCACGCCCGGGCCCACAGCCCCAACGAGTCGCTGCACGTCGAGACGTTCCGCAACGCCCTGGTGACCGAGGCGCTGCTGCTCGCCTCGCTCGACGCCTCCGACTGAACGGCGGCACGATCACCCGCGTCGCCGGGCCGAGAGGCGCACCGGGACGTAGAATCGAGAGAACACGCCGCCCCCGTTCCTCAAGAGCACTGGCGGCCCGACCATGGGGAGAGTCATGACCGACATCGCCACGCAGTCCACCGAGACCGTTCCCGCCCACGGCGTCGCCCTCACCGAGGCCGCTGCCGAGAAGGTGAAGAGCCTGCTGTCGCAGGAGAACCGTGACGACCTCCGGCTCCGCGTCGCCGTCCAGCCGGGCGGTTGCTCGGGTCTGATCTATCAGCTGTACTTCGACGAGCGCTATCTCGACGGCGACAAGACGGTCGACTTCGACGGCGTCGAGGTCATCGTCGACGACATGTCGGTGCCCTACCTCGACGGCGCGAAGATCGATTTCAAGGACACGATCTCAGAGCAGGGCTTCACGATCGACAACCCCAACGCCGCCGGCAGCTGCGCCTGCGGCGACAGCTTCCACTGATCCATCCCGGGTCGCCTCCATCGGTCCCGGCATCCTGAGCGGATGGCCGGAACTCCGTAAGAGGTTGCCCTAGACTGGCATGAGTATGACCTTCATGTCCCCGAAAGGTGCACCGTGCGCGTCAACCGCCGACTCCGTTGGGTAGCTCTCCCGCTCACGATCGCCTCCGCGGTCGCGCTGGCGGGCTGCAGCCCCACGACAGCGAACGGCTTCCTCCCCGGCTTCGATGAGGAGGGCGGCCAGGCGACGAACCGCACGTCGATGATCGCCGGCCTCTGGACCACGTCGTGGATCGTCGTCCTCGCCGTCGGCGTCATCACCTGGGCCCTCATGGGCTGGGCCGCGATCGCCTACCGGCGCCGCAAGGGCCAGTCAGGGCTGCCGGTGCAGCTGCGCTACAACATGCCGATCGAGATGTTCTTCACGATCGCGCCGGTCATCCTGGTGCTCGGCTTCTTCGCGTTCACCGCCCGCGACCAGACGATCATCGAGAAACAGCACGAGACCCCCGATGTCTGCATCACCGCGATCGGCAAGCAATGGGCCTGGGACTTCCAGTACAACGGCTCCGACTGCAACGACACCGAAGAGTCCGTCTGGACCATGGGTGTCCAGGCGCAGACCGACGCCCAGGGCAACATCACCAACGAGCTCCCCGAGCTGGTGCTGCCGGTCGACAAGAAGGTGACGCTGCAGCTCGAGTCGCGCGACATCATCCACTCGTTCTGGATCGTGGACTTCCTCTACAAGAAGGACATGATCCCGGGCCGTGACAACTACTGGTCGTTCGTCCCCACCAAGGAGGGCGAGTACGTCGGCAAGTGCGCCGAGCTCTGCGGCCAGTACCACTCGATGATGCTCTTCAACGTGAAGGTCGTCTCCGAGTCCGAATACCAGTCGTACATCGCGTCGCTCGAGGCCAAGGGCCAGACCGGCGACATCGATGACGTCCTTGACCGTCAGCAGAACGCACCGGGCACCGGCGCACCTGCCGCCGAGGGAGAGAACAACTGATGGCCACCATCACGCCTCCGGCACAGACCCTTCCCCCTCGCCAGGCGGCGCTGCTGAGCCGCTCGCGCGTCGAGCACAAGGGCAACATCGTGGTGAAGTGGATCACCTCCACCGACCACAAGACCATCGGGTACATGTACCTGATCGCGTCGGTCCTGTTCTTCATGCTCGGCGGCGTGATGGCGCTGATCATCCGCGCCGAGCTCTTCGAGCCGGGCATGCAGGTGGTGCCGACGAAGGAGCAGTACAACCAGCTGTTCACGATGCACGGCACCATCATGCTGCTCATGTTCGCGACGCCGCTGTTCGCCGGTTTCGCCAACGCGCTGCTGCCGCTGCAGATCGGAGCGCCCGACGTCGCGTTCCCGCGTCTGAACGCCTTCGCCTTCTGGCTCTTCACGTTCGGCTCGACCATCGCCGTCGCCGGCTTCCTCACCCCGCAGGGTGCCGCCGCGTTCGGGTGGTTCGCGTACCAGCCGCTGGCGAGCGAGAGCTTCAGCCCGGGTGCCGGTGGTGACCTCTGGATGCTGGGCCTCGGCATGAGCGGTTTCGGCACGATCCTCGGTGGTGTCAACTTCATCACCACGATCATGACGATGCGTGCGCCCGGTATGACGATGTGGCGCATGCCGATCTTCAGCTGGAACACGCTGATCACCAGCATCCTGATCCTGATGGCCTTCCCGGTTCTGGCGGCGGCGATCTTCGCTGCGGCGGCCGACCGCATCCTCGGCGCCCACATCTACGACCCGGCCAACGGTGGCGTCCTCCTCTGGCAGCACCTGTTCTGGTTCTTCGGGCACCCCGAGGTGTACATCATCGCGCTGCCGTTCTTCGGCATCGTGTCGGAGATCTTCCCGGTCTTCAGTCGCAAGCCGATCTTCGGCTACAAGACGCTCGTCTACGCGACGATCGCGATCGCCGCGCTGTCGGTCTCGGTCTGGGCTCACCACATGTACGTCACGGGTGCCGTCCTGCTGCCGTTCTTCGCGCTCATGACGATGCTCATCGCGGTCCCGACGGGTGTGAAGATCTTCAACTGGATCGGCACGATGTGGCGTGGATCCATCACCTTCGAAACGCCGATGGTGTTCGCCCTGGGCTTCCTCGTAACGTTCGTCTTCGGTGGTCTGACCGGCGTCATCCTGTCCTCGCCGCCGCTGGACTTCGCCGTCTCCGACTCGTACTTCGTCGTGGCGCACTTCCACTACGTCGTCTTCGGAACCGTCGTCTTCGCGATGTTCGCGGGCTTCTACTTCTGGTGGCCCAAATGGACGGGCAAGATGCTGAACGAGCGTCTGGGTCTCGTGCACTTCTGGCTGCTGTTCATCGGCTTCCACATGACGTTCCTCATCCAGCACTGGCTGGGCGCGGACGGCATGCCGCGACGCTACGCCGACTACGCCATGCAGGACGGCTGGACCTGGCAGAACCAGGTGTCGACGATCGGCTCCATGATCCTCGCCGCCTCGATGGTGCCGTTCCTCCTGAACGTCTGGATCACGGCACGCACCGCGCCGCGCGTCACGGTCAACGACCCGTGGGGCTACGGCGGTTCGCTCGAGTGGGCGACCAGCTGCCCGCCGCCGCGCCACAACTTCACGTCGATCCCGCGCATCCGCAGCGAGCGGCCCGCATTCGACCTGAACCACCCCGAAGCCGGCATCCCCGTCGGTGTGGGTCCTGCCAAGGACGCGCCCGACGCCCCGGTGGTCGAGCTGACGAACGGTGAGGTCAAGTAAGTGAAGACGAACGTCAACCTCTGGTGGATCCTGACCGCGTTCTTCGGCCTCGTCGCCGTCGTCTACGTGGTGTGGAACATCATCGCCCACCCGCAGCTGCCGGTCTTCAACCGGATCGAGTGGGTCGGGTCCGTGGCACTCGTCTTCGTGATGGCCATGGCTGCGATGATCGCGTTCTACACGAGCCGCGTCGAGAAGGCCCAGGGCGGCGTCCTCCCCGAGGACTCCCTCACGGCCGACATCGACGACGGCGACCCCGAGATTGGCGAGTTCTCGCCGTGGTCGTGGTGGCCGCTCGTGCTCGCCGGCTCGGCGGCCGTGGCCTTCATCGGTCTCGCCGTCGGTGAGTTCATGATCCCGATCGGTTTCGCCATCTTCGTCGTCGCCATCGTCGGGTGGGTCTACGAGTACTACCGGGGCTACTTCGCCCGCTGAGTCTCCATGCGCATCCATGCGGGCGTCTTCTCCGACGTCGGAGGCTACCGGGACGTCAACCAGGACGCCGCTTTCGCCTCGCCGTTCGCCGCAGCTGTGGCGGACGGCGTCGGCGGTGGTCCCTCCGGTGATCTCGCGTCGGCCGCGATCATCCACAAGCTGATCACGCTGCGCGGCGCTCTTCCCAGCGCCGAAGACCTCATCGGCCGGGTCAAGGCCGCCAACTGGGACATCGGTGCTCACATCCGCCGCGACGCCGCCCTCGCGGGTATGGCGAGCACACTGACCGGCGTCTGGCTCACGGGGGACGGCGGACTCGTCGTCGCCCACACGGGGGACTCCCGCGCCTATCTCCTGCGGGACCGTGAGCTGGCACGGCAGACGCGTGACGACTCCTTCGTGCAGGCGTTGGTCGACCGCGGACTCATCCGTCCCGAGGATGCCTGGACGCATCCGCGCCGCAACATCATCACGGCCTCGCTGGGCGGCAACGAGGAGGACGTGATCCGGGTCGAGACGCGCGACGTGCGCATCGGCGACCGCTGGTTCCTCTGCAGCGACGGCGTCACCGACTACGTCCCCGAGGATGCCCTCGCCGAGATCGTGGGTGGCGTCGCCGATCCCGTCGCGGCGTCGCGGATGATCGTCGAGCTCGCGCTGCAGGCGGCCTCACGCGACAACGTCACCGCGGTCGTGTGCGACGTGATCGACGGCGTGCCCGACATCGCCGCCGTCCCCGTCATCGCCGGCGCGGCAGCTTCCCGGTGGACCGAGGTCATCGAGGCCGGTCTGGCGAGCGCCTGAACGCTCCCACAGGGGCGCTCAGGAGTCGGATCGGACCGGCATGACGAGCGGATCGAAGATGCGGGGGAGTGAGCCGGATGCGGCGTCCACCGGCATCCCTTCCCGTGCCCAGTACTCGTAGCCGCCGATCATCTCGCGGACGCTGTAGCCGAGCTGCGCGAACTCCACGGCGCCACGGGCGCCGCCGTTGCAGCCGGGACTCCAGCAGTACACGACGACGGGGGTGTCCGCGGGAATCTCTTGCGGCGCGCGGGCCGCGATCTCGCGGTGGGGCATGTGCAGCGCGCCTCGTGCGTGTCCCTGGTCCCAGGCCTCCTGGTTGCGCACATCGACGAGGACGAAGTGCTCGCCGGCCTTCTGCGCCGCGTAGACGTCGCTGGGGTCCGTTTCGTGGTGGAGCTTCGTCCGGAAGTAGGTGAGTGCGTCGACGGGGGAGGTGGTCATGTCTCGACGCTACGGGAACAGAGAAGCGGCGGGGCCTGACCTTTCGGTCAGACCCCGCCGCAATCCTGCCAGAGAGGATCAGCTCTTCGCGCCGTCGTCCTTCTTCCGCGGAGCGTCGTCGACCACGATGATGTTCGACGGGCGGTTCGCGGTCTCCGGGTTGTGACCGTCGTCGATCGGGTGCAGCGGCGCGTCGGGGACACCGGCGCGCTCGTGGGCACCGCGGATCTCCTCCTGCTCCTCGTGCTCGATGTGCTCGAGTGCGTGGTGCTGGTGGGCGATCGCGGCATCCAGCTCGGTCTGCGTGACCGGCGACAGACGGTCCTCGAAGAACCAGCGCGACAGCGAGGCGCGGACGTTCTGGTGCCACGGGATCCGGCCGTTGTCGTTCGGACGGACGACCAGGGGCTCGTGCACCTCGAAGTCGATCAGCTTCACGCGCTCGTACGCGTCGACGGGCTGGTGGACCTCGATGTACTCGCCGCCGGGAAGGCGGACGATGCGACCCGACTCGTACCCGTGCAGGGCGATCTCGCGGTCCTTCTTCTGGAGCGCGATCGCGATCCGCTTCGTCACGAAGTAGCCGACGATCGGGCCGATGAACAGCAGCGCCTGGAGGGAGTGGATGACCCCCTCCATCGTCAGCGAGAAGTGCGTGGCGATGATGTCCGAGGAGGCGGCGGCCCACAGAACGGCGTAGAAGATGACGCCGGCGACGCCGATGGCCGTGCGGGTCGGCGCGTGGCGGGGACGCTGCGCGATGTGGTGCTCGCGCTTGTCACCCGTGACCCACGCCTCGATGAAGGGGTACACCGCGACGAGCACGATGAACAGGCCCAGCACCGCGACCGGCAGCAGGATGCCGAACGAGAAGGTGCGGTCGAACAGGACGAGGTCCAGGTTCGAGGGCGCGAGACGGAGCGCGCCGTCCGCGAAGCCGATGTACCAGTCGGGCTGGGTGCCGGCCGAGACGGGGGACGGGTCGTACGGGCCGTAGTTCCAGATCGGGTTGATCGTGAACATCGAGGCGATGAGGACGAGCACACCGAACGTGATGAACAGGAAGCCGCCCATCTTCGACATGTAGATCGGGACCATCGGGTAGCCCACGACGTTGTCGTTCGTGCGGCCGGGGCCGGCGAACTGCGTGTGCTTGTTGATGATCATCAGCATGAGGTGCGCGGCGATGAGCGCGATGAGGATCAGCGGCAGCAGCAGGATGTGCAGCGTGTACAGACGACCGACGATCGCCATGCCCGGGAACTCGCCGCCGAAGAGCAGATACGAGGTCCAGGTGCCGATCAGCGGCAGACCCTTGATCATGCCGTCGATGATGCGGAGGCCGTTGCCCGAGAGCAGGTCGTCGGGGAGCGAGTAACCGGTGAAGCCGAGTGCCATGGCGAGGATGAACAGGACGAACCCGATCACCCAGTTGAGCTCACGCGGCTTGCGGAACGCGCCGGTGAAGAACACGCGCAGCATGTGCACGCCGATCGCGGCGATGAACAGCAGCGCCGCCCAGTGGTGAAGCTGCCGCACGAGGAGACCGCCACGGAGGTCGAACGAAATGTTCAGCGTCGACTCGAGGGCAGCCGACATCTCGATGCCACGCAGCGGTACGTATGCGCCGTTGTAGTGCGTGGGCGCCATCGACGCCTCGAAGAAGAACGTCAGGAACGAGCCCGACAGGAAGACGACGACGAAGCTCCAGAGGGCGATCTCACCGAGCATGAACGACCAGTGGTCGGGGAAGATCTTGCGCCCGATCTCCTTGACGAGACCGGAGATGCTCGTTCGCTCGTCGAGGTAGTTGGCCGTGGCGCCGATGAAGCGGCCGCCGAGCGGCTTCTCCGCCGGCTTGGCCACCGCTGTGGTAGACGAGGATTCAGTCACGGTGCTCAACGACGCTCCCAGAAACTCGGCCCGACGGGCTCTTCGAAGTCGCTCTTGGCGATGAGATATCCGTCTGCGTCGACCGTGATGGGCAGCTGGGGGAGCGGGCGGGCGGCGGGTCCGAAGATGACCTCGGCGCCGCGCGACACGTCGAACTGCGACTGGTGGCAGGGGCAGAGCAGATGGTGGGTCTGCTGCTCGTACAGCGCGACGGGGCATCCGACGTGCGTGCAGACCTTCGAGTACGCCACGATCCCGTCGTAGGACCAGTCGAGGCGGTTGTACTCGGCGGGCAGCTGCTCGGGGAGCAGCCGCATGAGGAGGACGATGGCCTTGGCCTTCTCCTCGAGGTATCCATCCAGGTGGTCGACGTCCTTGAGGGACTCCGGGATGACGTGCACGGCGGAGCCGAGCGCGACGTCGGCGGCGCGGATGGGGAGGCCGGACGGGTCGTGCGCCAGGCGCTCACCCTCCTTCCACATCGTGTGCTTCAGCAGCGCGACGGGGTCACCGGCGAGCGGGTTCTCCTCGGATGCGTGGGGAGCGAGGCCGCGGAACAGCGTCACACCCGGGACGATCGAGGCGACCAGGGCGGCGATGAGACCACCGCGGATGGCGGTGCGACGGCCGAAGCCGGATTCCTCGTTGGCCTCACGGAAGACGTCGACGGCCGCTTCGCGGGTGGACTCTTTGCCGCGGGTCGGGTGGCGCTGCTCGATGTGCTCCTTGTCGGGCATGATCGCCTTCGACCAGTGGATCGCAGCGATGCCGATGGTGAGGAGGGCGAACCCGATCCCGAGTCCGATGAACAGGTTGTTCGCGCGGATGTCGCCGAAGGCGCCGCTCTCGATCGGGAACAGCATGTACGCGGCCACCGCCCAGAGGCTGGCGGCGAGCGAGATGTAGAACAGTGTGTAGACGGTGCGGACCGCGCGGGCCATCGCCGCCGGGTCCTTATCGGTCATCCGCTCGCGGTGCGGCGGCAGACCCGGGTTCTGCACGGGGTCGGCGACCGCGACGACGAGACCCGACGAAGGCTGAGGAGCCTTCTCGAGCGCCTGCGGCTCTTCCTCGTGTGACATTCTGCTCCTCGTCCGTGAAATTCTGTGCGTCAGTGGTGGGTCAGTTGGACTTCGCGGTGATCCACACCGAGATGCCGATCAGCGTGCCGATGCCGAAGATCCAGATGAACAGGCCTTCGGAGACCGGTCCGAGCGAACCGAGCGTGAACCCACCGACGGGTTCGCTCTTCTGCAGGTACATCAGGGACGAGATGATGTCGCGCTTCTCGTCGGGCGTGATGGTCATGTCGTTGAAGACGGGCATGTTCTGCGGGCCCGTGACCATCGCCGCGTAGATGTGCAGCGGGCTGGTCTCGGTGAGCGCGGGAGCGTACTTGCCCTCGGTCAGAGCACCACCGGCGGCGGCGACGTTGTGGCACATCGCGCAGTTGATGCGGAAGAGCTCGGCGCCCTGGGTCAGGTTGCCCTCGCCGTCGAGGGTGCGCTCGTCGGGGTAGGTGGGTCCGGGGGCGACGGACTGCACCCAGGCGGCCATCGCCTTGATCTGGTCCTCGGTGAACTGCGGCGACTTCTTCGGTGCCTGCGGACCCTGGTTCTGCAGGGGCATACGGCCGGTCGCGACCTGGAACTCGACGGACAGCTCCCCGACGCCGTAGAGCGAGGGGCCGTCGGGCGTGCCTTGGAGGTTGAGGCCGTGGCAGGTCGCGCAGTTCGCCTGGAACAGCTTCTTGCCGTCCTCGACGGTGAGCGTGGACGTCTCGGTCGACGTCGTCGACGCCATGGCGGCGGACGCACCGGCGTAGATGCCACCCGTGAGCAGCAGGCCGACGCCGATCAGAGCGGCGGCCGCCCACTTGCTGCGACGGCCCGTCTGCCGACGCGGGGTCTTGGATGCCATTGAGGAACTCAGCTCCGCTCTGTGTTACCGGATGAAGTAGATGACGGCGAAGAGGATGATCCACACGACGTCGACGAAGTGCCAGTAGTACGACACGACGATCGCGGAGGTCATCTCCTTGCGGCCGAAGTTCTTGACGGCGAAGGCGCGCCCGATGATGAGCAGGAAGGCGATGAGGCCACCCGTCACGTGCAGGGCGTGGAAGCCGGTCGTCAGGTAGAAGGCCGACGCGTAGGAGTCGGCGCTGATGGGCATGCCCTCGGCGATCAGGGTGGCGTACTCCCACACCTGACCCGAGACGAAGACCGCACCCATGATGAAGGTCACGTAGAACCACTCGACCATGCCCCACTGGCGGAAGTTCCAGAGGGATCCGCGACGGTAGGGCTGGAAGCGCTCGGCCGCGAAGACACCGGCCTGCGCCGTGAACGACGACAGCACCAGGATGAGGGTGTTCACCGCGGCGAACGGGATGTTCAGCAGGTCGGTGCGGGCAGCCCACAGCTCCGGCGAGGTGTTGCGGATCGTGAAGTAGATGGCGAAGAGGCCGGCGAAGAACATGACCTCGCTGCCGAGCCACACGATCGTGCCGACGGCCACCGGGTCCGGTCGTTTCACCGAACGCAGTGCCTGGTTGTATTTCGCGGGAGTGGTCGTCACGCTCCCCATTATGGCCGATGTTGGGGGAGGGTTTCGCATTCCTGAAGGTACTCGTCCCTTTCTCCGGCATCGGATCGCGTGATGCACGGGCCGCGAGTCGGCTGACAGAGTGCTGAGTAGGATCGGGAGGCATGGCGGACATGTACTCCTGGCCCGAAATCCTCACCTCGGTGCTCTCCGGTCAGGACCTCAGCGTGTCCGAGTCGACCTGGGCGATGCGCCAGGTGATGCAGGGCGCGGCGACCCCGTCGCAGCTCGCGGCGTTCCTCGTCGCGCTGCGCGCCAAGGGTGAGACCGTCGACGAGGTCGTCGGCTTCCGCGACGCCATCCTCGAGGCGGCCGTCCCCCTCCCGGTGCCGGCCGAGGTGCTCGACATCGTCGGCACCGGCGGCGATCGTTACGGGACCGTGAACGTCTCGACGACCGCATCGGTGGTCGTGGCGGCCACCGGCATCCCCGTCGTCAAGCACGGCAACCGCGCCGCGAGCTCGAAGTCGGGATCGTCGGACGTGCTGGCGGCCCTCGGTGTCGACCTGATGAATCCGCCCGAACGGGTCGCCGCGGTGCTCGACGAGGTGGGGATCACGTTCGCGTTCGCGTCCGCGTTCCACCCCGGGTTCCGCCATGCCGGTCCCACGCGCGCCGAGCTCGGCATCCCGACCGTCTTCAACTTCCTCGGACCGCTTTGCAATCCGGCGCGTGCCGAGGCCAACGCCGTGGGGGTTGCGCACCTGGACCGTGTGCCGCTCATCACCGGGGTCTTCCGAACGCGCGGTGCGACGGCGCTCGTCTTCCGCGGCGACGACGGCATGGACGAACTCACCACCACCGGGCACAGCCGGGTGTGGGAGATCAGCCGGGGCGACGTCCGCGAGCATGACCTCGATCCGCGTGATCTCGGGATCCCGCGGGCGGAGATCGCCGACCTCCTCGGGGGCGACGCCCCGCACAACGCCGAGGTGGTCCGTCGCGTGCTGCAGGGCGAGTCCGGTCCGGTGCGCGACATCGTGCTGCTCAACGCCGCCGCCGGGATCGTTTCGTACCGACTGTTCCGGGATGCGGGCGAGCTCCAGCGACCCTTTGTCGAGCGCCTCGCCGAGGCCCACGCCGAGGCGGCGGCGGCGGTCGACTCGGGTGCGGCCGCAGCCAAGCTCGACGCGTGGGTCGCGGCATCCGGGCGCTGAGGCCGACATGGACCCGGTCGAGGCGCTGACGGAGATCGCGGAGCTCCTGGAGCGTGATCGCGCCTCGCGGTACAAGTCGAAGGCGTTCCGCGCCGCCGCGAAGACCCTGGCGGAGTTGAGCGCGGACGAGCGGACCGACCTCCGTGGGATCCGTGCTCGGAAGGGCATCGGCGACTCCACCTTCGCCGTGATCAGCGAGGCGGTCTCGGGCCGCGTCCCCACGTATCTGGCGGATCTCCGGGAGCGCGTGGCGCCGCCACAGGCATCCGCTCTGCGGTCGCAGCTGCGCGGCGACCTGCATGCGCACTCCGAATGGTCGGACGGGCTGACGTCCATCGACCTCATGGTGGAGGCGGCCAGGGCGCTCGGTCACGAATACCTCGCGCTCACGGACCACTCGCCGCGGCTGCGCGTCGCGCGGGGCCTGTCCGCGGAGCGGCTGCGCGAGCAACTGGCGCTCCTCCCGGGGTTCTGCGACGCAGATTTCACTCTCCTCAGCGGCATCGAGGTCGACATCCTCGACGACGGCTCGCTCGACCAGGAGGACGGGCTGCTCCGATCCCTCGACATCGTCGTCGCATCGGCGCATTCGGCGCTACGGATGGAGCGCGGTCCGATGACGCGGCGGCTGGTGGCCGCGGCATCCGATCCGCGTGTCGACGTGCTGGGTCACGTGACGGGGCGGCTCGTCTCGGGATCACGCGGCACGCGTCCGCCGTCCGTGTTCGACGCGCGGGCGGTCTTCGAGGCCTGCGCCGCGCACGGCACCGCCGTGGAGATCAATTCCCGGCCCGAGCGCGAGGACCCGCCGGACGATCTGCTCGCCCTCGCGATCGAGGTGGGATGCCTGTTCTCGATCGACTCGGATGCGCACGCGCCCGGTCAGCTGTCGCTGCTCGATCACGGCGCGGTCCGTGCGGAACGCGCGGGTGTGCCCCCGGAACGCATCATCACCACATGGCCGCTGGCGCGGCTGCGGGAGTGGAAGGCGTCGCGCTGAGTCAGGCCCGCGCGGACAGCGCCGACGCGGCGCGCGTGGCGGAGGATCCGAGCGACCACGCTTCCGCGAGGCGTGCGACGGCCGCCTCGTCGGGAGCGGTGATGCGGGTGTCGACCGCGGGGAGGTCGAGGGTGCGGACGACCTCGACGACGCGGGGCGCGACGTCGAGGTAGTCGGCCGCGGCGAGGATCTTGTTCCGCACGCCGGCGCTCATCCCCTCGCCGGCTTCGGCTGCCCGCCTGATGCCGGCGAGGTCGCCGTGGGCGGCGAGGAGCGTCGCGGCCGTCTTCTCGCCGACACCCGCGACCCCGGGGAGGCCGTCGGACGCATCGCCGCGCATCGCGGCGAAGTCCGCGTACTGCGTCGGAAGGATGCCGTACTTGCTGACGATGACGGCATCCGTCAGTTCTTCGAGCTTGCTCATCCCGCGCCCGGTGTAGACGACGCGGACGCCGCGGGCGTCGTCGACGAGTTGGAAGAGGTCGCGGTCGCCCGTGACGACGTCGACGGGGATGTCACTGGTCGAGGCGAGCGTGCCGATGACGTCGTCGGCCTCGTGGTCGGGTGCGCCGATGATCGGGATGCCGAGGGTGCCGAGTGCCTCACGGATCACCGGCACCTGGATCTCGAGGGGATCGGGGACCTCCTCGACGTCCGGCGCGGACTCCACCTCCTGCGCGACGCGGTGGGCCTTGTACGACGGGATCAGGTCGACGCGCCACTGCGGACGCCAGTCGTCGTCCCAGCAGGCGACGAGGTGCGTCGGCTCGGAGGTGCTGACGAGCTTGGCGATCATGTCGAGGAATCCGCGCGCGGCGTTGACGGGGCGTCCATCGGGCGCCTTCACCGTGTCGGGCACGCCGTAGAAGGCGCGGAAGTAGAGGCTGGCGGAGTCGAGCAGCATGAGGCGTCCGGTCACGCGCTCATCCTCGCATTCAGCAGCCGGGACCGCCGGGGTCTTCGTCGCAGGTCTGCTCGACGAGGGCCGTGTCGACGTCCACGACGCGGATGACGGTCGCGGCGGTGTCGATCTCGAGGATCCCGGGGACAGCGAACCAGCCTCCGCCGGCGTCGGCTTCGGCGACGTAGCGGATCGTCGCGCGGGCCTCGTATTCACCGGGCTCGGCGTAGCTGTGGCTCGTGTCGGTGGCGGTGAACTGCGGGACGTCGAGGTCCTGCCAGGACGTCCCGGGGGTCGTCGTCTCGCGGGTGGCGCCGTCGCCGTAGTCGAAGAGGAAGGACACCGGTGTGAATCGGACGGTCACGGGGACGTCGAAGATCTCACCGTCGACGGTGTGCTCCGTGGCGCCGACGACGAAGTTCGTGGGCATACCGACGACGCCGAACCCGTCGGGCTCGCCGACGACCCGCGGGGGTGCCGGCGCGAACTGCGCCACGTCGTCGATCGTGGCGGTCGTCGGGTCGGGTGCGGCGGGGGCCGGCGCCGGCTCGGCGGGCTCCTGATCGGCCTGCTCGGCGCCCGGAAGGGGCGCGCTGCCGGGCGCCGTGATCGGAGCCGAGCAGGCGAGATCGAAGGCGCAGTCCGCCAGCCACTGGTCGCGTGTGCGGCCGCCGGGGTAGTACGCGTTCGGGTCGCGCGGCGGGGGCGGGGCGAGGATCGGGGCGCTGCCACCGCCGCCGTTGTCGTTGGTGTTGCGCGAGGGGGCGCGGGGTGTGTTGGCTTCCGTGCGGGTGGCTTCGATCGATACCGAGGAGCCCCGATTGGTTGCCGAACAGCTTCCGCCGGACCAGCGATCGGAACTGCCACACCCGCCAGCCGCGGAAGCGGGGGAGGTCGCGCCGAAGATAGCGGCGACGACCAACATGAGGCAGATTGCTACTCGTCGCATTTACTGCCGTCCACACCATCGCCGATCGACGCCAGCTTGGATTCTCCGTCGGGAGTCCGCTCGACGGTTGCTGTCTCAGCTCGGAGATCTGGTCGATCCTCCTGGACGAGGCTGTTGCCGTCGGGGTCCTTGAGTTCAACCGCCGACACATCTAGGCAAATCGCCAAGCGCGTCTCAGTGGACTCATGGTCGAGCGGGGTGATGCTGACGATCTTGGTCGCGCCGGAAACCACGGCTCCGTCCGCATGAAGCTGGGAGAAGGACTTCCGGTCGATGTCGTTCAACTCCCCAGTTGTTATAGCGAAGACCGGCTCGAAGGTCGCGGGGTCGCTGAGGTCGACCTGGTTCAGGGCGTCGACGTATGCACGGTAGGTCGCTTCGGCGGCGGCGAACGCCTCTTCTTCCGACGCGAACCCGGTCGGCGTGGGGGAGGGCGTCGGGGCGGAGGTGGGAGCGCACGCGGTGAGAGCGGCGGCGAGCGCGGTCGCCGCGAGCAGCGCTGCAGAACGTCGAGCGGTCATGCGACCACGGTAGTGACCGTGTGCTCTCACCCGGTCGGTTCTCCACAGCGCGTAGGCTCGCTGGCGTCATCCACGGGGTGGGGAGGGGAACATGTCGTTCGGAGCCGCGGCATCCGCTCATCGAGGGCGTCGACCCGCGCCGGACTCGCTCTGCCCCTGCGGCCGACGGGCGTTCGGCTCGTGCTGCGGGCCCGTCCTCGCCGGCGTTCCCGCCGAGACGCCCGAGGACCTCATGCGGTCGCGGTACACGGCGTTCGCCGTGGGAGACGCCCGGCATCTGGCCGACACCTGGTTCCCCGCGACACGTCCGGACGAGGTGTCGGTGGATGCCGCGACCACCTGGCTCGGGCTGGAGGTCCTGCGTTCCGAGACGTCCGCCGACGGCCGATCCGGGCGGGTGAGCTTCCGAGCGCGATGGTCCGACGGCGACACCGGGGATCAGGGCGTCCTCGAGGAGGACAGCCGGTTCGTGCGGCGCGCGGGGCGCTGGTACTACGCGGACGCTCTCTGATACCCTGGAGTGTCACACGCGTGGCCCTTGTGCCGCGCCCGCGTGACATCGCACGAACCAACCACCCTGCCGCGATCGGCTGCCGCACGTCCTCGTGCGGACTGGCTCCGTGGCCCGAACACAACACCATCCAAGGACAACCCCCTACATGACTAACGCAACGACCGCCCCGGCCACCAAGCAGGTCGCCATCAACGACATCGGATCTGCTGAGGACTTCCTGGCCGCGGTCGAGAAGACCCTGAAGTTCTTCAACGACGGAGACCTGATCGAAGGCACCGTCGTGAAGATCGACCGCGACGAGGTCCTCCTCGACGTCGGCTACAAGACCGAGGGCGTCATCCCCTCGCGTGAGCTCTCGATCAAGCACGACGTCGACCCCAACGAGGTCGTCAACGTCGGCGACCAGGTCGAGGCCCTCGTCCTCCAGAAGGAGGACAAGGAAGGCCGCCTGATCCTCTCCAAGAAGCGCGCACAGTACGAGCGTGCCTGGGGAGACGTCGAGAAGATCAAGGAGAACGACGGTGTCGTCACCGGCTCCGTCATCGAGGTCGTCAAGGGTGGTCTCATCGTCGACATCGGCCTCCGCGGCTTCCTCCCGGCGTCGCTCATCGAGCTGCGTCGCGTTCGCGACCTGACGCCGTACCTCGGCCAGGAGATCGAGGCCAAGATCCTCGAGCTCGACAAGAACCGCAACAACGTCGTCCTCTCGCGCCGCGCCCTGCTCGAGCAGACGCAGTCCGAGTCGCGTTCGAACTTCCTCAACAACCTCCACAAGGGCCAGGTCCGCAAGGGCACCGTCTCGTCGATCGTCAACTTCGGTGCGTTCGTCGACCTCGGTGGCGTCGACGGTCTCGTCCACGTCTCGGAGCTCTCGTGGAAGCACATCGAGCACGCATCCGAGGTCGTCGAGGTCGGCCAGGAGGTCACCGTCGAGATCCTCGAGGTCGACCTCGACCGCGAGCGCGTCTCCCTGTCGCTGAAGGCGACGCAGGAGGACCCGTGGCAGGTCTTCGCCCGCACCCACGCGATCGGTCAGGTCGCGCCGGGCAAGGTCACCAAGCTCGTTCCGTTCGGTGCGTTCGTCCGCGTCGCCGACGGCATCGAGGGCCTCGTGCACATCTCCGAGCTGTCGGGCAAGCACGTCGAGCTCGCCGAGCAGGTCGTCTCCGTCGGTGAAGAGGTCTTCGTCAAGATCATCGACATCGACCTCGAGCGTCGCCGCATCTCGCTGTCGCTGAAGCAGGCCAACGAGTCGGTCGACCCCAACGGCACCGAGTTCGATCCGGCTCTGTACGGCATGGTCACCGAGTACGACGAGAACGGCGAGTACAAGTACCCCGAGGGCTTCGACCCCGAGACCAACCAGTGGAAGGAAGGCTTCGACGAGGCCCGCCTCGCCTGGGAGGCCGAGTACGCCGCTGCTCAGGGTCGCTGGGAGGCTCACAAGGCCGCCGTCGCCAAGGCCCTCGAGGCCGAGGCCGCCGCTCCCGCCGACTCGGGTTCGTCGTCCTTCTCGTCCGAGGTCTCGAGCGGTGCCGGCACCCTCGCCGACGACGAGGCGCTGGCTGCTCTCCGCGAGAAGCTGTCCGGTCGCTGATCGACACCACCACGACCGAGGGGTCGGAGCCTTGTGCTCCGGCCCCTCGGCCGTTTCCGGGCGTCTGACGCCGGGGCATCCGGGCCGGTAACGTTCTCCTGTGGCACATGCGGATCAGGACGCGGCTTCCGCCGACCGTGCGCCCGCGCCTCCGCCCGCCCCGGACGAACGCCCCCACCGGGCGTCGCGCCCGCGCGTGCCGCTGACGGAACTGCGCGACCGCGTCGTCGCGAACAACCAGATCCTCCTCACCGCGATCGTCGCGGGCATCTTCCTGTCGGGTTTCCCCGGCGGGTGGCTGGCGCAGGCCTCCTCGTTCGCGGCCGGCGTCGTGCTCGTCGTCGTCGCTGCCCTCGCGAGCCTCGCGGTGCCGTGGTCCCGCATAAACCCGTCGTGGGTCGCGATCGTCCCCGTGGTGGACATCGTCGCGATCGGACTGATGCGCACCTCCGACGTCCCGGGGATCGCTCTGCTGTGGGCGTTCCCCACGATGTGGCTGTCGAGCCTCGGGCGGATCTGGCTGATCGTGGGCTGCGTCGGATCGATCAGCGCCTACTGGATCGCGCTCGCCCTCGCGCCGTCGTTCGAGTTCACCTGGGGCATCATCGTCCTCCCGGCCGTGGTCATCGCGATCGGTGTCTCCACCTACAACGGCACCCGCCGTTTCCAGGCGCAACGCGCCCTCCTCGACAAGCAGAACGTCCGTCTGGCGGCGGCGCTGCGCCACGCCAGCAGGCAGGAGCAGCTGCTCACCGAGGTTCTGGACACCGTCGACTTCGGCGTCCTCCGCATCGGTACCGACGGCGAGATCACGTTCGTCAACGACGCTCTCGGCAAGTTCCAGCAGCGCATCCCGAGTTTCGGTCGCATCGACGCCACGCAGACCATCTACGCCGCGGACGGCGAGACCCCGCTCGCACCGCACGAGCGGCCGCTCGCCCGCATCCTCCGAGGCGAGACGTTCAGCGACCTCGTGGTCTGGTACCCCGTCTCCGAGTCCCGACGGGCCGCGATCAGCCTGACCGCGCGGCGGATGAAGGATGCCGACGGTCGCCCCGCCGGCATCGTGCTCGTCGCGCGCGACGTGAGTGAGGAGCGCACCGCCCTCAAGGCGCGCGACAGTCTGGTCGCGTCGGTCTCCCACGAACTGCGGACGCCGCTGACCTCGATCATCGGGTACCTCGAGCTCGTCCTCGACCACGAGGACCTGCCTCCGGAGATCGCCCGACAGGTCGATGTCGCCTACCGCAACAGCGAGCGCCTCCTCGGGATCGTGTCGGGGATCCTCGCCGCCTCGACGGCGTCGCGGATGTCGGTCGAGGTCACCCTCTCGCCGCAGGAGACAGACCTCGCCGACGTCGTGACGGCAGCGGCATCCGATCTCGGACCGGTGGCGCGCGACCGGGCGATCCGGATCGACACGAGCGACCTCCTCCCGACCCCCGCGTTCATCGACGCGGCACGCATCCGGCAGGTCGCCGACAACCTGCTCAGCAACGCGATCAAGTTCAACCGCGACGGCGGCACGATCACGGTGGGCTCCTCGACCGACGGCCGGCACTCCTGGTTCCTCGTGCGCGACACCGGGATCGGGCTGTCGGCCGAGGACCAGGAGCGGGTCTTCGAGCGGTTCTTCCGGGCGGAGAGCGGTGTGCCGGGAACCGGGCTCGGTCTCGCCATCAGCCGCGAGATCGTGCGCGCGCACGGCGGCGACATCACGGTGACGTCGACTCCGGGTCTCGGGACGACGTTCATGGTCCGCCTGCCCGCGACGGCGGAGACGGCGAGCGACGGCCCGCTGCGCTCCGCGGCCGGGGACGGCGAGTGATGACCCTCGACCTCTTCTCGGTGACCGTCATGACGGCGATCGTCGCGCTGACGGCCGCGGGGATCTTCGTCGTCGAGACCCTGCGACGCCGGGACACGGGCGCCGGGCGCCTCTGGGCGGTCGGTTATCTCTGCGGCACCGCCACGACGTTCGCCTACATCTCGTGGGCGTCCGGCATCGGCGGCTCCGTGGCCATCGCGATCGGCAACGCCTCCTTCGCGCTCACGCCGGCCTTCATCTGGCTGGGGAACCGCCGCTTCAACGATCGACCCATCGCGCGGCCCGCCGTCATCGTGGCGGTCCTGACCGTCGCGACGTTCGTTGCGACGGTGGTGCGGGTCCCCGTGGACGGCAGCTGGGGAGGGTGGACGGTGATGGTGGTCACCATCGTCGGCCTCTTCGCGGTCGGAGGCATCGAGGCGTTGCGACGGCCCATGGGGCGCGTCGGCAACGCGCGACTGTTCGCCATCGTCCTCCTGGCGGCGGCGGTCTACTACGCTGCACGCCTCGTCGCCTTCGTGTGGGACGGACCCGAGGGCGACTTCTTCACGACCTGGTTCGGATCGGTGTCCGCGAACATCGCGACCGTCGTGCTCACGATGGTCGCCGTCGTCGTGACGTCGATCCTGCGATCGACCAAGAGCGCGACGCATCGCTTCGAATGGTTGAGCGAGAACGGTGTGGCCGCCGACGGGGTGATGCTGTCGGGAACCTACCGCGACGCCCTCCGTGACGTCGCCGAGCGGGCGAGCTGGCGACAGGACCTGCTGAGCGTCGTCGTCGTCGGGGTCGACGGGATGGAGGAGATGGCGGCGGCCTTCGGAACGGATGCCACGGACGAGCTCGCGGCCCAATGGCGGCGGTCCGTGCGTCGACACGCCCCGGCATCCGCCTTCGTGGGGGAGGACGGCGACGCGACGATGTCGGTCTGCGTCGTGTCCGGGACGGCCGCCGAGGCGCGTCGCCAGGCCGCGGCCATCTACCGGGGCTGCATCGACGACCTCGCCGGCAATCCCACGGGGCTGCTCCCGATCGTCGGCGTCGGGGTCGCGCTGACGGAGACGGTCGGATACGACCCCGAGGTCCTCCTCAACGCCGCGCGTGCCGCGGCGCAGCGCGCGTCGCGCAGCCTCGAGGCATCCGTTCTCTTCGGCGGGATCGAGGACGGCGGCGCCCCTCGAGCGTGACGGCGCCGTGGCATCCTCGGAGGGTGACACTCATCGCATTGACCGGCGGCATCGCGTCGGGGAAGTCCACGATCGCGCGTCGACTCGCCGAGCACGGGGCGGTGATCGTCGATGCGGACGCGATCGTCCGCGAGGTGCAGCAGCCGGGGTCCTCGGTGCTCGCGGAGATCGCCGCGGCGTTCGGCGACGACGTCCTGACGGGCACCGGCGAGCTCGACCGACCCCTTCTCGCCTCACGCGTCTTCGGTGACGAGGATGCCGTGGGCCGCCTCAACGCGATCGTCCACCCCGCCGTGCGGGTCGAATCCGCGGCCCGCTTCGCGGCCGCGCAGGCCGCGGATCCGAGCGCGGTCGTCGTCTACGACGTCCCCCTGCTGCTCGAGGCGCGCGCGGAGGACCCCTGGGAGCTCGTCGTGGTGGCCCACGCGCGCGTCGAGCTGCGGCGGGAGCGGCTCGTCTCCCTGCGGGGGATGAGCCCCGCCGATGCAGACGCGCGCATCGCGTCGCAGGTCGACGATGAGCGCCGCCTCGCGATCGCCGACGTCGTCATCGACACGTCGGGGTCGATGGCGCAGACGCTGTCGCAGGTCGACGCCCTCTGGGAGCGCCTCGCCGGCTGACACCCACGCCGACGGCGAACGCCGGAGCCGGTGTCGGAGGCCGCGCCTACGCTGGAATCATGCAGACCACGCGCTCCGTCCGCCCCTTCGAGGTCGTCAGCGAGTACCAGCCCAGCGGCGACCAGCCGCAGGCGATCGCCGACCTCGCCGCCCGCATCAACGCGGGTGAGACCGACGTCGTCCTGCTCGGCGCGACGGGCACGGGCAAGTCGGCGACGACGGCCTGGCTGATCGAGCAGGTGCAGCGTCCGACGCTCGTGCTCGCGCACAACAAGACGCTCGCGGCGCAGCTCGCCAACGAGTTCCGCGACCTCATGCCGAACAACGCGGTCGAGTACTTCGTCAGCTATTACGACTACTACCAGCCCGAGGCGTACGTCCCGCAGACGGACACCTTCATCGAGAAGGACTCCTCGATCAACGCCGAGGTGGAGCGGCTGCGCCACTCGACGACCAACTCGCTGCTGAGCCGGCGCGACGTCGTCGTGGTGTCCACGGTGTCGTGCATCTACGGCCTCGGCGCGCCCGAGGAGTACCTGCGCGCGATGGTCGCCCTGCAGGTGGGGGAGCGGTACGACCGCGACGCCCTCATCCGCAAGTTCATCGCGATGCAGTACAACCGCAACGACGTCGACTTCTCGCGCGGCAACTTCCGCGTCCGCGGCGACACGATCGAGATCATCCCGGTGTACGAGGAGTACGCCGTGCGGATCGAGCTCTTCGGCGACGAGATCGAAGCGCTGTACATGCTGCATCCGCTTACCGGCGATGTGGTGCAGAGGCTCGAGAGCGTGCCGATCTTCCCGGCATCCCACTACGTCGCGGGCACCGAGACGGTCCAGCGCGCCATCGGCACCATCGAGCACGAGCTCGAGGAGCGGCTCAAGGAGTTCGAGTCGCAGGGCAAGCTGCTCGAAGCCCAGCGTCTACGCATGCGCACGACGTTCGACCTCGAGATGCTGCAGCAGCTCGGCTTCTGCTCCGGCATCGAGAACTACTCGCGGCACCTCGACGGGCGCATGCCCGGTGAAGCGCCGCACACCCTGCTCGACTTCTTCCCCGACGATTTCCTGCTCGTCATCGACGAGTCCCACGTGACGGTCCCGCAGATCGGTGCGATGTACGAGGGGGATGCCTCCCGCAAGCGCACGCTCGTCGACCACGGGTTCCGGCTGCCGAGCGCGATGGACAACCGGCCGTTGCGCTTCGACGAGTTCAAGCAGCGGATCGGGCAGACCGTGTACCTGTCGGCGACCCCCGGACGGTACGAGATGGGCATCGCCGACGGCGTCGTCGAGCAGATCATCCGTCCGACCGGTCTCATCGACCCGGAGATCATCGTGAAGCCCTCGAAGGGTCAGATCGACGATCTGCTGGAGGAGATCCGGCTGCGCGTCGAGCGTGACGAGCGCGTCCTCGTCACGACGTTGACCAAGAAGATGGCGGAGGAGTTGACCGACTTCCTCGGTGAGCACGGCGTGCGCGTGCGCTACCTGCACTCCGACGTCGACACGCTGCGTCGCGTCGAGCTGCTGACCGAGCTGCGGCAGGGCGTGTACGACGTCCTCGTGGGCATCAACCTGCTGCGCGAGGGCCTCGACCTGCCCGAGGTGTCGCTCGTCGCGATCCTGGATGCCGACAAAGAGGGCTTCCTGCGGTCGGGGACATCCCTCATCCAGACAATCGGTCGCGCGGCGCGCAACGTGTCGGGCCAGGTGCACATGTACGCCGACAAGATCACGGACTCGATGGCGGCGGCCATCGAGGAGACCGAACGTCGGCGCGAGAAGCAGATCGCGTACAACCTCGAGAACGGGATCGATCCGCAGCCGCTGCGCAAGAAGATCGCGGACATCACCGATGCGCTCGCCCGTGAGGCCAGCGACACGCGCGACATGATGGACGGTCGTGGCAAGGGCAAGACGAAGTCCGGCAAGGGCAAGAGTCCGACCCCGCAGCTGCGGCGCGAGGGCATCGCCGCCGAAGGTGCGAACCAGCTCGAGGCGACGATCGAGGATCTCACGCGCCAGATGCTGGCGGCGGCCGACGAGCTCAAGTTCGAGCTCGCGGGGCGTCTGCGCGACGAGGTGCAGGACCTGAAGAAGGAGCTGCGCGCGATGGAACGCGCCGGGCACGCCTGAGCGTGCTCAGGGGCAGTGCATGAGGGGGCGTTCCCCCGAACGGTCGAAGGTGTGCGCCGACATCGGCTGACCGCACAGGGGGCACGCGCGTTCGGTCCGGACCGGTTCGGGCTCGGTCTCGTAGGGACCGACCGAAGCCGGGCCCGCGTAGCGGATGAGGCGGCTGTTCCACCAGCGGTAGAACCCGCCCGCCGCGCGGATCCGTTCCCGCAGCGGGGGCCGTTGCTCGCGTTCGTCGTCCATATTGATTAGTGTACTAACTATTAGCGGGAAGGGGTTCGGAATGGACGAGGACGCACTCAAGCTGGAGAGTCAGCTGTGCTTCGCCATCGTCACGGCCGCCCGGAACGTCGTCTCGATCTACCGGCCGGTCCTCGAGCCCCTCGGTCTGACGCACCCGCAGTACCTCGTGATGCTCGCCCTGTGGGAGCGTGCGCCGCAGTCACTCTCCGAGCTGGCGACCGCCCTCGCGGTCGAGCCCGCCAGCCTGTCGCCGACCATCAAGCGTCTCGAGGCGCAGGGCCGCGTCGTCCGGCGCCGGCGCGCGGCGGACGAACGCGTCCTCGACATCGCGTTGACCGACGAGGGAGCGGCCCTGCGCGAGCAGGCGCTGGACGTGCCGAGGCAGATCATGGCGCGCGTCGGACTCGGCGTCGCCGACGTCGAGCGGTTGAGGGACGGCCTGCAACCCTTCGCCGGACGCCGGCCGACCACCGAGGACTGATCGCCGGGAGCGAAGCACGGAGCCCGTGTCGGTGGCCCAACCTAGGATTGACCGGTGCCCATCGTCCCCGTTCCCCACGCCTCCAAACTCAGTGTCCGCGGCGCACGCGTCCACAACCTGAAGAACGTCGACCTCGAGATCCCGCGGGACTCGCTCGTCGTGTTCACCGGCCTGTCCGGGTCGGGGAAGTCGAGCCTCGCGTTCGACACGATCTTCGCCGAGGGTCAGCGCCGGTACATCGAGTCGCTCAGCTCGTACGCACGCCAGTTCCTCGGACAGGTCGACCGTCCCGACGTCGACTTCATCGAGGGTCTCAGCCCTGCGGTGTCGATCGATCAGAAGTCGACGAACCGCAACCCGCGCTCGACGGTGGGCACCATCACCGAGATCAACGACTACATGCGTCTGCTGTGGGCGCGCGTCGGCATCCCGCACTGCCCCGAGTGCGGTGAGCGCATCCAGCGGCAGACGGTGCAGCAGATCGCCGACCAGCTCATGGAGCTCCCCGAGCGCACGCGGTACCAGATCGTCGCCCCCGTCGTGTCGCAGAAGAAGGGCGAGTTCGTCGACCTCTTCAAGGAGCTGTCGGCGAAGGGTTACGCCCGTGCGATCGTCGACGGTGAGACGGTGCAGCTCGCCGAGGCGCCGACGCTCAAGAAGAGCTACAAGCACGACATCGCCGTGGTCGTCGACCGTCTGGTGGCGAGCCCCGACATCCTCAGCCGCGTCACCGACTCGGTCGAGACGGCCCTGGGTCTCGCAGGCGGCATCCTGCAGGTCAACTTCGTCGACGAAGAGGGCGACGACGCCTGGCAGAGCTACAGCGAGAAGCTGGCCTGTCCCAATGGGCACGCGCTGACCCTGACCGAGATCGAGCCGCGGACGTTCTCCTTCAACGCGCCGTTCGGCGCCTGCCCGGGCTGCTCGGGTCTGGGCACCCGCATGTCGGTCGACACCGAACTGCTGCTGGGCGACGAGGAGCTCTCCATCGCCGAAGGTGTCATCGTCCCCTGGACGACGCAGGGCAAGGGACTGTTCCAGTACTACGAGCGGCTGCTCGTGGGACTCGCGGACGACCTCGGGTTCTCGCTCGACACGCCCTGGAAGGACCTTCCGGCCGACGTGCAGGACGCCGTGCTGAGCGGCGAGAACTACAAGGTCACCGTCAAGTGGAAGAACCGCTACGGCCGCGAGATGCGGTACGCGTCGGGCTTCGAGGGCGTCATCCCGTACATCGAGCGTCAGTTCACGCAGGCCGAGACCGACACGCAGCGTCAGCGCTGGGCCGAGTTCCTCCGCGAGGTGCCCTGCCCGGTCTGCAACGGCGATCGCCTGAAGCCCGAGGTGCTGTCGGTCCTCGTCCACGGGCACTCGATCGCGGATGCCTCGCGGCTCAGCCTCGGCGAGGCGCAGCAGTTCTTCGCGCAGCTCTCGCTGACCGACCGCGAGGCGACCATCGCGGCCGCGGTCCTGCGCGAGATCCGGGCCCGCCTCGACTTCCTCATCCAGGTCGGCCTCAACTACCTCAGTCTCAGCCGTGCGGCGGGCTCGCTCTCGGGCGGCGAGGCGCAGCGCATCCGTCTCGCGACGCAGATCGGCTCGGGGCTCACGGGTGTGCTGTACGTCCTCGACGAGCCCTCCATCGGACTCCACCAGCGCGACAACCGCCGACTCATCGAGACGCTCGTGCGTCTGAAGAGCCTCGGCAACACGCTGGTCGTCGTCGAGCACGACGAGGAGACCATCCACGCCGCCGACTGGATCGTCGACATCGGACCGCGCGCCGGCGTCGAGGGAGGCAACGTCGTCCACTCGGGACCGGTCGAGCAGCTCCTGACGGACCAGGAGTCCATCACCGGCGCCTACCTGAGCGGACGACGCGCCATCCGGATGCCGAAGAAGCGTCGGAAGATCGACAAGGGGCGCCAGCTGCGCGTCGTCGGGGCGCGGGAGAACAACCTCCAGAACGTCACCGTCGACTTCCCTCTCGGCGTGCTCACCGCCGTCACCGGCGTGAGCGGTTCCGGCAAGTCGTCGCTCGTGAACGGCATCCTCTACGAAGTCCTCGCGACCAAGCTCAACGGTGCGCGTCGCGTCGCAGGCAAGCACACCCGGGTCACCGGACTCGAGCACCTCGACAAGGTCGTCCACGTCGACCAGGCCCCCATCGGTCGCACGCCCCGGTCGAACCCGGCCACCTACACGGGCGTCTTCGACCGCATCCGCTCGCTGTTCGCCGAGACGACCGAGGCGAAGGCGCGCGGCTACCAACCGGGTCGTTTCAGCTTCAACGTCAAGGGCGGCCGGTGCGAGGCGTGCTCGGGTGACGGCACGATCAAGATCGAGATGAACTTCCTGCCCGACGTGTACGTCGACTGCGAGGTCTGCCACGGCCAGCGCTACAATCGCGACACCCTCGCGGTGCACTACAAGGGCAAGAACATCGCCGAGGTCCTCGACATGCCGATCTCGGAGGCAGCCGACTTCTTCGAGCCGATTCAGGCGATCCACCGGTATCTGAAGACCCTCGTCGACGTGGGGCTCGGCTACGTCCGGCTGGGGCAGTCGGCCACGACCCTCTCCGGCGGTGAGGCTCAGCGCGTGAAGCTCGCCACCGAGCTCCAGCGTCGCTCGAACGGGCGCACCATCTACGTGCTCGACGAGCCGACGACGGGTCTGCACTTCGAAGACGTGCAGCGCCTGCTCGAGGTCCTGAACAGCCTCGTCGACAAGGGCAACTCGGTGCTCGTCATCGAGCACAACCTCGACGTGATCAAGTCCGCCGACTGGGTCATCGACCTCGGCCCCGAGGGGGGCTCGGGCGGCGGCACGATCGTGGCGACGGGGACCCCGGAGCAGGTCGCGACCGTACCCGAGAGCCACACCGGGCAGTTCCTCGCCGAGATCCTGGAAGTGGCTCCCGCGCGCAAGGCGGGCTGACGTGGCCTCCGCTCTGCCGTACAAGCCGAAGCCGGGGGAGATCCCCACCGACCCCGGCGTCTACCGGTTCCTGGATGCCGACGGTCGGATCCTCTACGTCGGCAAGGCCAAGAACCTCCGCGCCCGATTGTCCAACTACTTCGCGCCGCTCCACACGCTCCACGAGCGCACACGGCGCATGGTGACGACGGCCGCGAAGGTCGAGTGGACCGTCGTCAAGACCGACATCGACTCGCTCCAGCTCGAGTACACCTGGATCCAGGAGTACTCGCCGCCCTTCAACGTCCGGTACAAGGACGACAAGTCCTATCCGTACATGGCGGTGACCCTCGCCGACGAGGCGCCGCGGGTCATCGTGACCCGCAACCGCCGCATCCGCGGGGCCAAGTACTTCGGCCCGTACCCGAAGGTCTGGGCGGTCCACGACACGATCGATCAGCTCATCAAGGTGTTCCCGATCCGCACCTGCAGCGACTCGTCGTACAAGAAGGCGATGGCCTCGGGGCGGCCGTGCTTCCCCGGGCAGATCGGCCGGTGCGGCGGTCCCTGCTCGATGAAGGTCACGATCGAGGAGCACCGCGCCATCGTCGACGACTTCGTCTCGTTCATGTCCGGGAGCGACAAGCGGTTCACGAAGCGGCTCGAAGCGCGGATGCGCGAAGCGGCGGCCGCGATGGACTACGAGGCCGCGGCGTCGTACCGCGACAAGCTGCAGGCCCTCGACGCCGTCCTCAACCGCAGTGCGCTCGTGCTGAGCGAGGACACCGACGCCGACCTGTTCGGCGTGGCCGAGGACGAGCTGTCCGCGGCCGTCCAGCACTTCGTCGTCCGCGGCGGACGTGTGCGCGGCGTCCGCGCGACGACGATCGACAAGGAGCTCGACATCTCCGGGCCCGACCTCGTGGATCAGATCCTGCAGCGCGCCTACGGGGCCGCCTCGGCCGAGGACATCCCGCGCCAGGTCCTCGTGCCGAGCCTTCCCGACGACTCGGCCGAGCTCGAGCAGTGGCTGCAGTCGCGGCGCGGCAAGAAGGTGACGGTGCAGATCGCGCAGCGCGGTCAGAAGGCCGACCTCATGCGGACGGCGACGCTCAACGCCCAGCAGGCGCTCATGCTGCACAAGACGCGGCGGACGAGCGACTACACGGCTCGCACCAAGGCGCTGACGGACCTGCAGGAGGCGCTCGGGATGACCGAGGCCCCGCTGCGCATCGAGTGCTTCGACATCTCGCACCTCGGCGGCACGGGGGTCGTCGCGTCGATGGTCGTGTTCGAGGACGGTCTGCCGCGCAAGGACCAGTACCGGTCGTTCTCCGTCGCCGAGACCACCGACGACACCGACTCGATGTATCAGGTACTCACGCGACGGCTCGCGCACATCGACCGCGACGAAGCCGAGCAGGAGAAGATCGACCCGATGGCGGACGGTGAGGTGGATGCCACGCGCAAGCGCCCGCGCTTCGCCTACCGGCCTCAGCTGCTCCTCGTCGACGGCGGCCAGCCGCAGGTGCAGGCCGCGGCGCGTGCCCTGCGCGACGCCGGCCACGAGGAGATCGCCCTGTGCGGCATCGCGAAGCGTCTCGAGGAGGTCTGGCTGCCCGACGACGACTTCCCGGTGATCCTGCCGCGCTCCTCCGAGGCGCTCTACCTGCTGCAGCGGCTCCGCGACGAGGCGCACCGCTTCGCGATCACCCACCAGCGCAAGAAGCGCGGCCGGGACATCACGACGGTGCTGGCGGAGGTGCCCGGTCTCGGCGCGACGCGGATCAAGGCGCTCCTGCGGCACTTCGGATCGGTGAGCCGCCTGAAGCAAGCGACACCCGAGGAGATCCAGGAGCTGCCCGGGATCGGCCCGCGGCTCGCGGCCACGATCCACTCGCACCTGGCCGCGGGGTCGGATGCCGTGCCCTCGGGTGGTTAGGCTGGGATGACACGCGTGGAAGGCGGGGTGCGGATGGACGGCCAGACGGCGGGCGAGGTCCTGATCGTCACGGGCATGTCCGGAGCCGGGCGCACGACCGCGGCGAACGCCCTCGAGGACCTCGACTGGTACGTCGTCGACAACCTGCCGCCGCAGATGCTGTCGCACCTGCTGGATCTCACGGCGCTCGCAGCCGACGCGCTTCCGCGTGTCGCCGCGGTGGTCGACGTCCGCGGGCGCCAGCTCTTCGGCGAGCTGCCCTCGGTGACCCATTCGCTCCGCGACGGCCGCCAGTTGCGGGTGCTGTTCCTCGACGCCTCCGACGAGGTCCTCGTCCGCCGGTTCGAAGCCGTCCGTCGGCCCCACCCGCTGCAGGGGGAGGGGACGATCCTCGACGGCATCCGCCGTGAGCGCGAGCGCGTCGCCGCCATCCGCGAAGCCGCCGACGTCATCGTCGACACCAGCGCACTCAACATCCATCAGCTGGCGAACCGCATCGTCGACCTGTTCAGCGCGGACGGCGACGCGCGGCACACCGTCACCGTCATGAGCTTCGGCTTCAAGTACGGGTTGCCGCCGGACGTCGACCTCGTCGCGGACATGCGCTTCCTCCCGAACCCGTACTGGGAGCCCTCGCTGCGCGCCCTCACGGGGGAGGACGAGGCGGTCCGCGAGTTCGTGCTCGGTCAGGAGGGCGCACGCGAGTTCATCGATGCGTATGCGGCGGCCCTCCACCCCGTGCTCCAGGGGTATCAGCGCGAGAACAAACGTCACTCCGTGATCGCGATCGGATGCACCGGGGGCAAGCACCGCTCCGTCGTGACGTCGTTCGAGCTCGCGGAGCGTCTGGGCGCCGAACCGGGCGTCGCCGTGCGGGTCACGCACCGGGACCTGGGTCGCGAATGAGCGGTGCGCGAGTAAGCTGATCCTTTGTCCCCCTCGCCCCCACCGAAGGATCGCCGTGCCGCTGACTGCTGACGTGAAGACGGAACTCACCTCGGTGCGTGATCCGCGGCCGACGGCCCGCGTCGCAGAACTCACCACGATCCTGCGCTTCTCGGGCGGACTCCACTCGATCGCCGGCCGGGTGGCCGTCGAGGCGGAGGTCGAGACCGATATCCTGGCCCGACGCGTGGCCCGCGACCTCGTCGAGATCTACGGCGTCCGTCCCGAACTCGCGCACGTGCAGTCCTCCGGCGGACGGACGGCGAACCTCGTCGCGGTGCGCGTCATCGAGGGCGGCGAGACCCTGGCCCGCCAGACGGGTCTGCTCGACAACCGTCGGCGACCGGTCCGCGGACTCCCGAACAAGCTGACCACCGGCGCACGCCCCGACCTCGCGGCCGTGTGGCGCGGTGCCTTCCTCGCGGCCGGCACCCTGTCCGATCCGGGCCGTTCGGCGGCGCTCGAGGTCGCCTGCCCTTCGGGCGAGGCGGCCATGGCGCTTGTCGGTGCGGCGCACCGTCTCGGGATCGCCGCCAAGGCGCGCGAGGTCCGCGGCGTGCCGCGCGTCGTCGTCCGCGACGGCGAGGCGATCCGCGCGACCCTCCTCATGATGGGTGCGCAGAAGACCGCCGCCGCGTGGGAGGAGATGCGGCAGCGCCGTGAGGTCCGCGCCGGCGTGAACCGCCTGGTCAACTTCGACGACGCCAACCTCCGTCGTTCCGCGCAGGCGGCGGTCGCGGCCTGCGCCCGTGTCGAGCGTGCGCTCGAGATCCTCGGCGACACCGTCCCGCCGCACCTGAAGCAGGCCGGCGACCTCCGCCTCGCGCACCGCGACGCGAGCCTCGACGAGCTCGGCCACCATGCCGATCCGCCGCTGACGAAGGATGCCGTGGCGGGCCGCATCCGCCGTCTCCTGGCGATGGCCGACAAGAAGGCCGCGCAGGACGGCATCCCCGACACCGAGTCCGCCGTCCCCGCCGGTCTCGAGGACTGACGGGATACATCCCCTCTTCACGGGAAGCAACCGGGTGTCCGGCGGGTTGGCCCTCAATAGGATGAATCCGACCGGCCGCGCCGTGCGCGCGGCACCGACAGAAGGAAGAGGACATGGCGAAGTACACGCTGCCTGAGCTCCCGTACGACTACTCCGCGCTCGAGCCGAGCATCAGCGGCAAGATCATGGAGCTTCACCACTCGAAGCACCACCAGGCGTACGTCACCGGAGCGAACACCGCCCTCGAGCAGCTCGCGGAGGCGCGGGAAACCGGCAACCTCGCGAACGTCAACAAGCTCGAGAAGGACCTCGCGTTCAACCTCGGCGGACACGTCAACCACTCCATCTTCTGGACCAACCTGGCCCCCGCCTCGCAGGGCGGCGGCGGCGAGCCCGAGGGCGAGCTGCGCGCGGCGATCGACGAGTTCTTCGGCGGCTTCGACAAGTTCCAGGCGCACTTCACGGCCGCTGCCACCGGCATCCAGGGCTCCGGGTGGGCCGTCCTCAGCTGGGACCCGATCGGCCAGCAGCTGATCATCCAGCAGCTGTTCGACCAGCAGTCGAACACGGCGCAGGGGACCATCCCGATCTTCCAGCTCGACATGTGGGAGCACGCCTTCTACCTCGACTACCTCAACGTCAAGGCCGACTACGTCAAGGCGGCCTGGAACATCGCCAACTGGCAGAACGTCGCGCAGCGTCTCGACGCCGCCCGTGACAAGACGGCGGGCCTGCTCTAGTAGTAGGGTCGTTCACAGGTGAGGATGCCGGGCTCCTCCCGGTAACGGGGGCGAAGCCCCGGCATCCTCTCTCTTTTCCAGCACATCGCGAGTCGACCCCGTTCAAGGGGCGTACGCGACGAAAAACGGGAGACAACGTGTCTGTCAAGATCGGCATCAACGGCTTCGGCCGAATCGGACGCAACTTCCTCCGCGCGGCTCTCGCGCAGGGAGCTGACCTGGAGATCGTGGCGGTGAACGACCTCACCGACAACAAGAGCCTCGCTCACCTCCTGAAGTACGACTCCGTCGGCGGTCGCCTCGACGCCGAGGTCTCGTACACCGAGGACTCCATCACGGTCAACGGCAAGACCATCAAGGTCTTCGAAGAGCGCGACCCCGCCAACCTCCCCTGGGGCGAACTGGGCGTCGACATCGTCATCGAGTCGACCGGCCGCTTCACCAAGGCTGCGGACGCCAAGAAGCACATCGACGGCGGTGCGAAGAAGGTCATCATCTCGGCGCCGGGCACCGACGTCGACGGCACCTTCGTCATGGGTGTCAACGACGGCACCTACGACTCCGAGACGATGCACGTCATCTCGAACGCGTCCTGCACCACGAACTGCCTCGC
This sequence comes from Microbacterium sp. CnD16-F, assembly GCF_024124465.1. NCBI lineage: Bacteria > Bacillati > Actinomycetota > Actinomycetes > Micrococcales > Microbacteriaceae > Microbacterium > Microbacterium sp. CnD16-F. Next base: position 25,223 of record NZ_JAMXSA010000007.1, on the reverse strand, counting down.
CCCGATCGCCAAGGTCTTCAACGACAACTTCGGCATCGAGCGCGGCTTCATGATGACGGCCCACGCCTACACCGCCGACCAGAACCTGCAGGACGGCCCCCACGGCGACCTGCACCGTGCGCGCGCTGCGGCGATCAACATCGTCCCCGCCGCCACCGGCGCCGCCAAGGCCATCGGTCTCGTGCTGCCCGAGCTCAACGGCAAGCTGAGCGGCTCGTCGTACCGCGTTCCGGTCCCCACCGGCTCGATCGTCGACCTGACGGTCGTCACCCCGACCGAGGGCCTGACCGCCGAGGTCATCAACGCCGCCTTCGAGAAGGCCGCTGCCGAGGGCGAGCTCGTCGGGTACCTGAAGTACAACACCGACGCGATCGTCTCGAGCGACATCCAGCTCGACCCGCACTCCTCGGTCTTCGACGCCGGCCAGACCAACGTGTCGGGCAACCTCGTGAAGATCTCGTCCTGGTACGACAACGAGTGGGGCTACTCGAACCGCCTCGTCGACCTCACCGAGCTCGTCGCCAGCAAGCTCTGACGATGGCTCTGCGCACCCTCGATTCGCTGGGTTCGCTCGCAGGCAAGCGCGTCATCGTCCGTGTCGACTTCAACGTCCCCCTGAAGGACGGCGTCATCACGGACGATGGCCGCGTGCGTGCGGCTCTGCCGACGCTGTCGGCGCTGGTCGAGCAGGGAGCTCGCGTCATCGCGGTCTCCCACCTCGGCCGGCCCGACGGCGCCCCGGACGCGAAGTACAGCCTCGCCCCCGTCGCCACGCGCCTGTCGGAGCTCCTCGGCGCGGACGTCGCCTTCGCGACCGACACGGTCGGCGACTCCGCTCGCGACACCGTGGCGGGCCTCGCGGACGGGCAGGTCGCCGTCCTCGAGAACCTCCGCTTCAACGCGGGGGAGACCGCGAAGGACGACGCGACCCGTCGCGCGTTCGCCGAGCAGCTCGCGTCGTTCGGCGACGCCCTCGTCTCGGACGGGTTCGGTGTCGTGCACCGCAAGCAGGCGTCGGTCTACGACCTCGCCGAGCTGCTGCCCTCCGCTGCGGGCCTCCTCATCGAGAAGGAGGTCGACGTCCTCGACCGCCTGACCGAGCGTCCGGAGCGTCCGTACGCGGTCGTCCTGGGCGGCTCGAAGGTCAGCGACAAGCTGGGTGTGATCGAGCACCTCCTGCCCCGCGTGGACAAGATCCTCGTGGGTGGCGGCATGCTGTTCACCTTCCTCGCGGCACAGGGGCACAAGGTCGGCAAGAGTCTCCTCGAGGTCGATCAGCTCGAGACGGTCCGCGGATACATGGAGACGGCACGCGAGCGCGGGGTGGAGCTCGTGCTCCCCGTCGACGCCGTGATGGCCGCCGGTTTCGCCGCCGACGCCGATCACGTCGTGGCATCCGCCGACGCCCTGGAGGACACCCCCTTCGGTGCGGACGGCATGGGCCTCGACATCGGACCGAAGACGGCGGAGCTGTTCGCCGACGCGATCCGCGGCGCGAAGACCGTGTTCTGGAACGGCCCGATGGGCGTGTTCGAGATGGCGGCGTTCGCCGAAGGGACCAAGACGGTCGCCCAGGCGCTGACCGAGGTCGACGGCCTGTCGGTCGTCGGCGGCGGCGACTCCGCGGCCGCCGTCCGTCAGCTCGGATTCGACGACGACCAGTTCGGCCACATCTCCACCGGTGGTGGCGCCAGCCTCGAATTCCTCGAGGGCAAGAAGCTGCCCGGATTGGAGATCCTCGGATGGGAAGCGTGACCCGCAAGCCCCTCATCGCCGGCAACTGGAAGATGAACCTCGACCACCTGCAGGCGGTCGCGTTCGTCCAGAAGCTGCACTGGACGCTGAAGGATGCCGCGCACGAGACCGATTCGGTCGAGGTCGCGGTGTTCCCGCCGTTCACCGACATCCGCACGGTGCAGACGCTCATCGACGCCGACAAGATCCCCTTCGCCCTCGGTGCGCAGGACGTGTCGACGAAGGACTCGGGCGCCTACACGGGTGAGGTCTCCGGAGCGTTCCTGAAGAAGCTCGACGTCGACTACGTGATCATCGGTCACTCCGAGCGACGCGAGTACCACGGCGAGACCGACGAGGTCGTCGCCGCGAAGGTGCAGGCCGCGCTGCGTCACGGGCTCGTGCCGGTGATCTGCGTGGGCGAGACGCTCGAGCAGCGCGAGGAGTCCGGCCCGACCGCCGTGTCGGTCGCTCAGCTCCGCGCCGCGCTCGAGGGTGTGCCCTCGGACGCGGACGTCGTGGTCGCCTACGAGCCGGTCTGGGCGATCGGGACCGGACAGGTCGCCTCGCCCGAGCAGGCGCAGGAAGTGTGCGCCGCGCTGCGTACGGTGCTCTCCGAGAGCCTCGGGGATGCCGCGGCCGAGCGCACCCGCATCCTCTATGGCGGATCGGTGAAGTCCGGCAACATCGCGAGCTTCATGCGCGAACCCGATGTCGACGGCGCCCTCGTCGGAGGAGCGAGCCTCCTCGCCGACGAGTTCGCCGCCATCATCCGCTACCAGAAGCACGTCGGCGTGTGATCCTGAGCGGTGCGGCGCCTCGCGGCGTCGCACCGCTCAGCCGGTATACTCGTGCGAGCGCTGAGCGACTCGGCGACCCGAAAGGCTTTCAACGACTGTGGACATCCTCCAGCTTGTGCTGCAGGTGCTGCTGGGACTCACCAGCCTCCTGCTCACTCTCCTGATCCTCCTGCACAAGGGGCGCGGCGGCGGCCTCTCCGACATGTTCGGCGGCGGCATGAGCTCGGCGATGGGGTCCTCGGGCCTCGCCGAGCGCAACCTCAACCGCTTCACGGTCGTGCTCGCACTCGTCTGGTTCGTTGCGATCGTCGCGCTGGGCCTCATCACGAAGTTCCAGAGCATCTGATGGCGACCGGGGGCAACGCGATCCGGGGCACCCGCGTCGGTGCCGGACCGATGGGGGAGCAGGACCACGGTCACCACGCCGACCGTGTGGCCGTCTCGTACTGGGACGCACTCGGTAACGAGACGGTGCGCTACTTCGCGGCCGGCATCTCGGAGGAGGAGATCCCCGAGACGATCGACTCGCCGCACTCGGGCCTCCCGGCCGGTCGTGACAAGGCGAACCCGCCCGCGCTGGCCAAGACCGAGCCCTACAAGACGCACCTCGCTTACGTGAAGGAGCGTCGCACGGACGAGGAGGCGGAGTCGATCCTGGACGACGCCCTCAAGCAGCTTCGGGAGCGCCGCGGTCAGGACTGATCGCCGCCTTACACACCGATACGACCCCGGGTTCGCTCAGAACTCGGGGTCGATCAGTTCTTCGGGCACACCCTGCGCGGCGGCCTCGTCGACGAAGAACACCGTCTGCTTGCGCCCCTTCGCCCCGGCGGCGGGAACGGAGTGGTAGCTCGCGCCGGCGAGCGCCAAGCCCAGCGCAGACGCTTTGTCGGTGCCGGGGAGGACCAACCACACGCGCCGGGACGAGTTGATCACCGGACGGGTCAGGGTGATCCGCTCGGACGGCGGCACGGGGGAGTGACGCACCGGGAGGACGGCGTGCTCGGTGTCGGAGATCTCGCTGCGATCCGGGAACAGGGATGCGATGTGTCCGTCGGGTCCGACGCCCAGGAACGCCAGGGTGAACCGTGGCCAGGGCTGGTCCTCGGCGGCGAACGAGGCCAGCTCCGCCACGTAGTCGGCGGCCGCTTCGTCATGGCTGCGCCCGGCGTCGGAGGCGGCGATGGGGTGGATGTTCGCCGCCGGGACGTCGATGTGGTCGAGGAACGCGGCACGTGCCGCCGTCTCGTTCCGCTCCGGATCGCCCGCCGGGATGAAACGCTCGTCCCCCCACCAGAAGTGGACCTTCGACCAGTCCACCTCCCGCCGGCGATCGCTCTCGCCCGCCGCGTGCAGCACGGCCGTTCCGGCGGTGCCCCCGGTCAGCAGGATGTGCGTCGTCTTTCCCTCGGCGGCGCGTGCGGAGACCCGCTGGAAAAAGCGCTTCGCGACCCCTCGGGCCAACGTCTGCGCGTCAGGACGGACGACGACGCGCTTCTCCGCGCGGAACTCCGACATGCGACTCCTACCTCGTGGGAGGGTCGAGGAGCTCCCACCCTTCGGTGATGACTCGACCATACAAGAGGTCGGGATCGAGACGGCGCAGTTCCTCCGCGAGGCACTCGCGCAGGGATCGCCGCGGCAGCACGATGTCGTGCGTCGGCTGGCCGGGCTGAGTGAGGGTCGCGTCCGTGGCGCTCGAGCGTTCGAGGACGATGTCACCGGAGTCCCGCGAGAGCGTGACAGAGCGGATGCCGTGGGCCCACTCGTGCTCGTCCGTGTAGTGCCATTCGACTGGAACATCGAGCTTCATCCGCAGCCACGCGGCCAGCAGCCCGGTGGAGGGCGAGCTGCCCGCACCGACGACCGTCACGGCCGTGACGGACTCGTACGGCGGCTGGTCGAGGACGGCGCCGAGCTGCTCGCGCCAGTGGGTGAGCCTCGTCCACGCCAGATCCGTGTCACCAGGCGCGTAGACGGAGCCGAGCTGCGCGAGCCGGTCCTTGGCGAACGGCTTCGTCGAGGCATCCGTGATCCGCCGCTGCGCCATGCGACCGATCGCGGAGTGAGCGGGGTCGGTGGGCGGGTCGTCGGGCCACCAGGCGACGACGGGAGCGTCGGGGAGCAGGAGGCCGTTGACGAGGCTCTCCTGGTTGCCGGCCGCCGCACCCCGGGCGCGGAGGACGACCACCTCGCTGGCACCGGCGTCGCCGCCGACGCGGATCTGCGCGTCGAGCCCGGTCGGGGCGTCGGGTTGGACGACCAGGACGATGACGCGCATCGGGTGCTCGCGCGAGGCGGCGTTCGCGGCGTCGATGGCCTCCTCGTCGAAGCCCCCCGTGGAGACGATGACGAGGGTCAGCACGCGCCCGAGGGCGACGGCGCCGCCCTCCTCGCGCACGCTCACGAGCTTCTTCGCGATCGTGGACACCGTGGTGTCGGGCAGGTCGACGATCATGGGCGCCTCCAGACGCGGCCGTCGCGGGCCAGGAGCTCATCGGCGGACGGGGGACCCCAGGATCCGGGGGAGTACTGCTCGAGCGGCTCGTCCTGCTCCGCCCAGTGCTGCTCGACGGGGTCGAGGATGCGCCAGGACAGCTCGACCTCCTCGTGACGGGGGAACAGCGGCGGGTCGCCCAGGAGGACGTCGAGGATGAGGCGTTCGTAGGCCTCGGGGCTCGACTCGGTGAACGCGTGGCCGTAGCCGAAGTCCATCGTGACGTCGCGCACCTCGTTGCCCGCGCCCGGGACCTTGGACCCGAAGCGGAGGGTCACGCCCTCGTCGGGCTGGATGCGGATGACGAGGGCGTTCTGCCCGAGCTGCAGCGCCTGCGAGCGCAGGAACAGCAGCGGCGGCGTGTGCTTGAAGACCACGGCGATCTCCGTGACCCGGCGGCCGAGGCGCTTGCCCGTGCGCAGGTAGAACGGCACACCGTTCCAGCGTCGGGTGGCGATCTCGAGCTTGATGGCGGCGTACGTCTCGGTCCGGGACTGCGGGTCCATACCGTCCTCGTCGAGGAAGCCGGTGACCTCTTCGCCGCCCTGCCAGCCGCCCGCGTACTGTCCGCGCGCGGTGGCGGTGGACAGGTCGTCGGGGAGCTTGACCGCGGCGAGGACCTTCTCCTTCTCGGCGCGGAGGTGCTCCGCGTCGAGCGAGATGGGCTCCTCCATCGCGGTCAGCGCGAGCAGCTGCAGGAGGTGGTTCTGGATGACGTCGCGCGCCGCGCCGATGCCGTCGTAGTACCCCGCGCGACCGCCGACGCCGATGTCCTCGGCCATCGTGATCTGCACGTGGTCGACGTAGTTCGCGTTCCAGAGCGGCTCGTACAGCTCGTTCGCGAAGCGCAGCGCCAGGATGTTCTGGACCGTCTCCTTGCCGAGATAGTGGTCGATCCGGAAGATGGCGTCGGCCGGGAAGGCGACCTCGAGGGCTTCGTTCAGCTCGCGGGCGGTCTGCAGATCGCTGCCGAACGGCTTCTCGATGACGACGCGTCGCCAGGTGTCCCCGTCCGCCGTCTCGTCGACGAGGCCGGAGTCGCGCAGCTGTCGCGCGACGACCGGGAAGTCCTTCGGCGGAATCGAGAGGTAGTACGCGTGGTTTCCCATGGTGCCGCGCTCGGCGTCGAGACGCTCCACCGTCTCGCGGAGCCGGGCGAAGGATGCCGCGTCGTCGAACTCGCCCTGCACGAAGCGGATGCCCTGCAGGAGCTGGTTCCACGTCTCCTCGCGGAAGGGCGTGCGCGCGTGCTGCCGCACCGCGTCGTAGACGACCTTCGCGAAGTCCTGGTCCTCCCAGTCGCGTCGGGCGAAACCGACCAGCGCGAACCCCGGGGGAAGCAGGCCCCGGTTCGCGAGGTCGTACACCGCGGGCATGAGCTTCTTGCGCGACAGGTCGCCCGTCACGCCGAAGATCACGAGCGCGCTGGGTCCCGCGATGCGGTTGAGGCGCCGATCATCCGGATCGCGGAGGGGGTTGTTCCCCCGCGAGATCTCCGCAGCCATCGGTCAGCGTGCGCTGTCGAGGGCCGTGCGCACCGTGCCCTGCAGGTCGTGCCACGAGACGATGAACTTCTCGACACCCTCGTCCTCGAGGACCTGGGTGACGTCCACCAGATCGATGCCCGCCTCGGCGAGCTGATCGAAGACCCGGTGGGCGTCCTCGTACGACCCGGTCACGGTGTCGCCGGTGATCTTCCCGTGGTCGAAGGTCGCCTCGAGCGTCTTCTCGGGCATCGTGTTGACGGTGCCGGGAGCGACGAGCTCGGTGACGTAGAGGGTGTCGGGGAGCGCCGGATCCTTGACGCCCGTCGACGCCCACAGGGGGCGCTGGACGTTCGCGCCCGCCGCGATGAGCTCGAGGGCGGCCGGCTCGGCGAACCGCTTCTCGAAGAGCTCGTAGGCCAGTCGGGCGTTCGCGATCCCGGCCTTGCCCTTGAGGGATGCCGCCGCGTCCGTGCCGATGGCCTCGAGACGCTTGTCGACCTCGGTGTCCACGCGCGAGACGAAGAACGACGCCACGGAGTGGATGGTCGCGATGTCGTGCCCGTTCTCCTTCGCCCGGCGCACGCCCTCGAGGTAGGCGTCGATGACCGCCGCGTACCGCTCGAGGCTGAAGATCAGAGTGACGTTGACCGAGATGCCCTCTGCCAGGACGGCGCTGATCGCCGGGAGACCGGCGAGCGTCGCGGGGATCTTGATGAGCGTGTTCGGCCGGTCGACCTTCGCCCACAGTTCCTTCGCCTGCGCCACCGTCGCGTCGGTGTCGTGAGCGAGGTCGGGGGAGACCTCGATCGAGACCCGGCCGTCGACGCCGTTCGTGCGGTCGAAGACCGGACGGAAGATGTCGGCCGCGTCGCGGACGTCGGTGGTCGTGATCTCGAAGATCGCGGTGTCGACGTCGGCGCCCTGGGCCGCGAGGGCCTGGAGCGGCGCGTCGTACGAGTCGTCCTCCGTGTTGCCGATGGCGGCCTGGAAGATCGACGGGTTGGTGGTGACGCCGACGACGTCACGCGTCTCGATCAGCTGCGCCAGGTTGCCGGTGTCGATCCGCGATCGCGACAGGTCGTCGAGCCAGATGCTGACGCCGGCGCCGGACAGGTCCTCGGTGGGGGTGCTCATGCGTTCTCCTTGACGGTTGCGCGGGCCGCTTCGACGACCGCATCGGCGGTGACGCCGAACTTCTCGAACAGGGTCTTGTAGTCGGCGGAGGCGCCGAAGTGGTCGATGCCGACGGTGCGTCCGCTGTCGCCGACGATGCCGCGCCACAGGCCGGTTGCGCCGGCCTCGACCGAGACACGCGCCGTGACGGATGCCGGGAGCACGGACTCGCGGTAGGCGGCATCCTGCTCCGCGAACCACTCGAGGCTCGGAGCCGACACGACGCGCGCGCCGATCCCTTCGGCGGCGAGCGTCTCGCGGGCGGCGACGGCCAGCTGGACCTCGGAGCCGGTCGCGATGAGGATCACGTCGGGCTCGCCCTCGGGCGCCTCGAGCAGGGTGTACGCACCCTTCGCGACTCCCTCGGTCGTGGCGAAACCGTTCTCGCCGCGCGGGAAGACCGCGATGTTCTGACGCGTCAGCGCGATGCCGGTCGGACCGCCCTGGCGGCGCAGGATCTCGAGCCACGCCGCAGCGGTCTCGTTGGCGTCGGCGGGACGGACGACCGTGAAGTTCGGGATGAGCCGCAGGGTCGCCAGCTGCTCGATCGGCTGGTGCGTCGGGCCGTCCTCACCGAGGGCGACCGAGTCGTGGGTCCAGACGAACACCGAGGGGATGTCCATGAGGGCGGCGAGGCGCACGGCGGGACGCATGTAGTCGCTGAAGATCAGGAACGTACCGCCGAAGGGGCGGGTCGGACCGTGCAGCTTGATGCCGTTGACGATGGCGCCCATGGCGTGCTCGCGGATGCCGAAGTGCAGCACGCGCCCGTACGGGTCGCCCGACCACTCGTGCGTCGACCACTCGGCCGGGATGAAGCTCTTGGCGTCCTTGATCGTCGTGAGGTTGGACTCCGCGAGGTCCGCGGAGCCGCCCCACAGCTCGGGCAGCTCGGCGGCGAGGGCGTTGATGACGAGTCCGGATGCGGCGCGCGTGGAGACGTCCTTGCCGGGCTCGAACACGGGGAGCGCGTCCTCGATGCCCTCGGGCAGCGTGGCCGCTTCGAGGCGGTCGAGCAGCGCCTTGCGCTCGGGGTTCGCGGCGGCCCAGGCGTCGAAGGACTCCTGCCAGGCGGCACGGTCGGCGGCACCGCGCTCGGCGAGGGCGCGCGTGTGCGCGATCACGTCGTCGGCGACGGCGAAGCTCTCCTCGGGGTCAAAGCCGAGCACCTTCTTCGTCGCGGCGAGTTCGTCCGCGCCGAGCGCGGAGCCGTGGATCTTGCCGGTGTTCTGCTTGCCCGGGGCGGGCCATCCGATGATCGTCTTGAGGATGATGAGCGAGGGCTTCGACGTCTCGGCCTTGGCCGCCTCGATCGCGTCGTAGAGGGCGGCGACGTCCTCGACGTACTCACCCGTCTTCTTCCAGTCGACCGTCTGGACCTGCCAGCCGTACGCCTCGTAGCGCTTCTGCACGTCTTCGGTGAAGGCGACGTTCGTGTCGTCCTCGATCGAGATCTGGTTGGAGTCGTAGATCGCGATGAGGTTGCCGAGCTGCTGGTGACCGGCGAGCGAACCGGCCTCGGCCGTCACACCCTCCTGCAGGTCGCCGTCGCCGGCGATGACGAACACGTGGTGGTCGAAGGGCGACGTGCCGGCCTCCGCCTCGGGGTCGAAGAGTCCGCGCTCGTAGCGGGCGGCGTACGCGAAGCCGACGGCCGAGGCCAGGCCCTGACCCAGCGGGCCGGTCGTGATCTCGACGCCCTTGGTGTGTCCGTACTCGGGGTGTCCCGGGGTCAGCGAGCCCCATGTACGCAGCGCCTTGAGGTCGTCGAGCTCGAGCCCGAAGCCGCCGAGGTACAGCTGGACGTACTGCGTCAGCGAGGAGTGGCCCGCGGAGAGGATGAAGCGGTCGCGTCCGAGCCAGTGGGTGTCGGTCGGGTCGTGGCGCAGCACCCGCTGGTACAGCAGGTACGCGGCCGGGGCGAGGCTCATGGCCGTTCCGGGGTGGCCGTTACCGACCTTCTCGACGGCGTCCGCCGCCAGCACGCGCGCGGTGTCCACCGCGCGCCGATCGATCTCGTCCCAAACCAGCTCTGACACCTGGAAGCCTTTCGTCGGTGAGTCCGCGCCGGCGTCCGCTTCTCAGGAAGAAGGAGCGACGCCTGACGCCGGGATTTTCAGCATATCCATCCGAGCCCCTCGACGAGGCCGGGTCGACGCTGTGTGACGTGCGCTGTGAGCGAAGCCCGAAAGCGGGCGCGGAAGGACCCCGTCCGAGGGATGGCGTAGACTCGATCGGACGATCTACACGGCAGGGGCGATGGCACTCACGGACACCGGCGCGCGCGTATCCGCGCCCGCTCGACAGTCGTTCGGCCGCACCGTCCGCGCGTACGTCCAGTTGACGAAGCCGCGTGTCCTGGAGCTGCTGCTGGTCACGACCATCCCGGTCATGTTCCTCGCGGCGAACGGACTGCCCGATCTCTGGCTGATCCTGGCCACCGTCGTCGGCGGTGCCATGAGTGCCGGGTCGGCGGCATCCTTCAACATGTATCTGGACCGCGACATCGACGCGCACATGAAGCGGACCGAGAACCGTCCGCTCGTGACGGGCGAGGTCACGCCGCGCGGTGCGCTCGTCTTCTCGTGGACGCTCGCCGTCGTCTCGACCGTCTGGCTCTGGGTCTTCACGAACTGGGTCGCGGCGGCCCTCAGCGCCGGCGCGATCTTCTTCTACGTCGTGATCTACACGATCCTGCTCAAGCGTCGCACCGAGCAGAACATCGTGTGGGGCGGGATCGCCGGATGCTTCCCGGTCATCATCGGCTGGTCGGCCGTCACCGAGTCGCTCACGTGGACCCCGTTCATCCTCTTCCTCCTGGTGTTCCTCTGGACGCCGCCGCACTACTGGCCGCTCTCGATGAAGTACAAGGGCGACTATGCCGAGGTGGACGTCCCGATGCTGGGCGCGACGCGCAACGGCACGCAGGTGGGACTCCAGGTCATCCTCTACGCGTGGGCGACGGTGGCGAGCTCGCTCCTGTTGATCCCCGTCGCGCCGATGGGCCTCGTCTACACCGCGTCGGCTCTCGTGCTGGGCGGCTGGTTCATCTACGAGTCCCACGTGCTCTACGCGCGCGCCGTCCGCGGCGAGAAGGTCCGTCCGATGCGCGTGTTCCACGCGTCGATCACGTACCTCACCCTGCTGTTCGTCGCGATCGCGATCGACCCGCTGCTGCCCTTCTGACGCAGCGGGCCGACCGAGGCGATCAGCGTCCGGCGCCGTCCAGCACGGGCTGCGGCGTCGTGTCGGACGCGTCCTGGGCTGCTGCGGACGGCGGAGCGTCCTCCGTCGCTGCTGCATCCTGCGCCGTCGCGGGCTCATCGTCGACGCGCCCGTCGTCCGCGGCCCGCTGTGCGCGCGGGGCGACGGCGAAGGCGCGGAGTGCTCCGAGCGTGAAGGCGAGCAGCAGGCCGATGGCGCCGACGCCCACGAGGATCGCGCCGAGGACCGCCCAGATCTGGCCGACGTAGACGTCCACTCCGGTCGCGGTGCCGGCGGTCAGGGCCGTCTCCATCTTCGCGAGCTTGTCCATGAGGACGACGCCGCCGGCGGCTCCGGATGCGAGCGAGCCGGCCACGAGCAGCCAGAACGGGATGCTGCGGGTCAGGCGGGGGCGGGTGTTCATCGATTCTCCTCCGGGTCGAGGTCGCCCGCTCTCGGGCGACCCGGGCCACTGTTCCCGGCCCACCCTGACGGAACCGATGCGCCGCCTATGAGGTTTCGGTGTGCGCCGGCGTCTTCAGCCGCAGGACGACGACGGTCATCGCCGCGGCGGTGAGGGCGGCGAGCACCATGTGCACGCCGACGGCGAGCTCGGGCAGGCCGTTGCGCGCCTGGTAGAGGCCGACGAGGATCTGCACGGTTTCGGCGGCCAGCAGGACGCCCACCCACGTCCGAGTGGGGAGCCCCCGGCGCCACGCCACCACGGCGAGGGTCACCGTGAGCGCGAGCAGCGCGTACCCGGGCCACGCGTGCACGTGCTCGAGGATCTCGGCGTTGAATCCGTTGCGGCCGGCGGCGGCGTCACCGGAGTGGGGACCCGCTCCGGTCGTGAGCACCCCGAATGCGATGGTCAGGGCCAGGACGCCGGTGGTGAGGTGCGTCAGCCGCGCGTACCAGGCGGGGACGACGCGCACGCGGGCGCCGCCGGGCTCGTCGAGGCGGACGAGGAACGCCGCGCAGACGCAGACCAGGATGAGCGACACGACGTAGTGGAACCCCACGATGAACGGGTTGAGGCCCGTGAGGACGGTGATGCCGCCGACGATCGCCTGGGCGACGACGCCGCCGAGCACGATGAGCGCCAGGACGAAGAGATCGCGGCGGGTGCGACGCATCCGCCACACGAGGACGACGACGGCGAGGGCGAGGATGCCGACGAGGCCCGTCAACGTGCGGTTGCCGAACTCGATCACGCCGTGGATGCCCATCTCGGGAGTCGCGACGAGGGAGTCGGCGGTGCAGGTCGGCCAGGTCGGGCAGCCGAGACCCGAGCCGGTCAGACGCACGGCGCCGCCGGTCCCGATGATGAGGGTCTCGGCGAGGAACGACAGCCACGCGACCACGCGCAGCAGGCGCGGGACCCGGGTCGCGGGCGGGGCGGTCGGTGTCGACGCGGTGATCAGCATGGGGTCGCCTCCGGGCGAGGGCCGGCACGCCGCGGGGGATGGCCGTGCCTGTAGAATGAAGCTGTCGGCGAGCGCGATCCCCATCGCAGCCCGCACAACGATTCTAGGCGCGGTATCGCGTCGTCAGAGCGGCCAGCAGCGGCATCCCCCTCGTGCACTCCTCTCGGGGGAGGGAATGCCGGAACGGATGACACCGTTGCCGCCCGTGAGGAGGAAAGTCATGTCGGATGTGCTCATCGACCGTCCCGAGCTCGAAGGGCTGGGGGTGTACGAATTCGGCTGGCACGACGCCGATGCCGCCGGTGCCGTCGCCCAGCGCGGCATCAACGAGGACGTCGTCCGCGGGATCTCCTCGCTCAAGAACGAGCCGGAGTGGATGCTGAAGACCCGTCTGAAGGGGTATCAGCTGTTCGGGCGCAAGCCCATGCCGACGTGGGGTGCCGATCTGTCCGGCATCGACTTCGACAACATCAAGTACTTCGTGCGCTCGACCGAGAAGCAGGCGCAGACGTGGGAGGACCTCCCCGAGGAGATCCGCAACACGTACGAGAAGCTCGGCATCCCCGAGGCGGAGCGCCAGCGCCTCGTCGCCGGTGTCGCGGCGCAGTACGAGTCCGAGGTCGTCTACCACCAGATCCGCGAGGACCTGGAGCAGCAGGGCGTCATCTTCATGGACACCGACACGGCGCTGCGCGAGCACCCCGAGTTCTTCGAGGAGTACTTCGGCACCGTCATCCCCGCCGGCGACAACAAGTTCGCCGCGCTGAACACGGCCGTCTGGTCGGGTGGCTCGTTCGTCTACGTCCCGAAGGGCGTGCACGTCGAGATCCCGCTGCAGGCCTACTTCCGGATCAACACCGAGAACATGGGCCAGTTCGAGCGGACGCTGATCATCGCGGATGAGGACAGCTACGTCCACTACATCGAGGGCTGCACCGCCCCGATCTACAAGAGCGACTCGCTGCACTCGGCTGTCGTCGAGATCATCGTGAAGAAGAACGCCCGCGTGCGCTACACGACGATCCAGAACTGGTCGAACAACGTCTACAACCTCGTCACCAAGCGCGCCGTCGCCCATGAGGGCGCGACCATGGAATGGGTCGACGGCAACATCGGCTCGAAGGTGACGATGAAGTACCCGTCGATCTACCTGATGGGCGAGCACGCCAAGGGCGAGACGCTGTCGGTCGCCTTCGCCGGTCCCGGTCAGCACCAAGACGCCGGCGCGAAGATGATCCACATGGCGCCGCACACGCAGTCCTCGATCGTCTCGAAGTCGATCGCCCGCGGCGGCGGTCGTGCCGGTTACCGGGGCGAGGTCCGGGTGGACGCGAACGCGCACCACTCCGCCAACACCGTCCGGTGCGACGCACTGCTGGTCGACACGATCTCGCGGTCCGACACCTACCCGGCCATCGACATCCGCGTCGACGACGTCCAGCTCGGCCACGAGGCGACCGTCTCGAAGGTCAGCGAGGAGCAGCTGTTCTACCTCATGAGCCGCGGCATGCCCGAGGACGAGGCGATGGCGATGATCGTGCGCGGCTTCATCGAGCCGATCGCCCGCGAACTGCCCATGGAGTACGCCCTCGAGCTGAACAAGCTCATCGAGATGGGCATGGAAGGATCCGTCGGCTGATGACGACAGCGACTCAGGCCCCCGCATCCGATGCGAAGGGCCACATCGACCCTGCGGCGACCCTGACGGAGACCACCGTCCCCGTCCAGACCCGGTCGGAGCGGCCGTGGTCGTTCGACCCGGCCGACTTCGGTACGCCCACCGGCCGCGAGGTCAACTGGAAGCACACGCCGCTCGACCGCGTCGCGCCGCTGCTGGCGGACGAGGAAGCCCCGCACGACGTGATCGGCGTCGAGGTGTCCGGTCCGGATGCGGTGGAGCACCGTCGTCTGCAGAAGGACGAGGCGCCCCGCGGCGAGGTCTTCCGTCCCGAGGACGTGGTGAGCGCGATCGCGTGGTCGCAGGAGCCGGAGGCCCCGCTCATCCGCATCCCTGCGAACGCCGAGCTCGACGAGCCCGTCGTCGTGACCCTCACCGGCCGCGGCGGCGTCGCTCACGCGCACGTGGTCATCGAGGCCCAGCCGAACTCGCGCGGGACGGTCGTGCTCCGGCACGAGGGATCCGCGGCTCAGGCGCAGAACGTCGAGATCATCGTGCGCGACGGCGCGGCCCTGACGGTCGTCTCGGTGCAGCGCTGGGACGACGACGCCGTGCACCTCGCGGCGCATCAGGCCCGCGTCGACCGCGACGCGTCGCTGACGCACATCGTCGTGAGCCTCGGCGGCGGTCTCGTCCGCGTCAACCCGTCGGTCGAGCTCGCCGGTGCCGGCGCGCAGGGACGCCTCTACGGGCTGTCCTTCGCCGACGCCGGTCAGCACCTCGAGAGCCAGGTCTACCTGCACCACAAGGGCGCCCACACGAACGGTGACGTGCTCTACAAGAGTGCGCTGCAGGGTGCGTCGGCCCGCACGGTCTGGATCGGCGACGTCCTCATCGGACCGGATGCCGTGGGCACCGACTCCTACGAGGCGAACCGCAACCTCGTCCTCACCGACGGTGCGCGCGCCGACTCCATCCCGAACCTCGAGATCGAAACGGGTGACATCGTCGGCGCCGGGCACGCCAGTGCGACAGGACGCTTCGACGACGAGCAGCTGTTCTACCTGCAGGCCCGCGGGATCGACGAGGAGCAGGCCCGACGCCTGGTCGTCCTCGGCTTCCTCGCCGAAATCGTGCAGAAGATCGGCATCCCCTCGCTCGAGGACGAGTTCATCGCCGCGATCGAGGCGGAGCTGGCCGGCGGGAGCGACGCATGACCGCCCAGAAGGTGCTGCAGCTGAGCGACCTGACGCAGGACACGGCCGTGCGCGTCGAGGTCGACGGTGTCGCTATCGCTGTCGTGCTGGACGGTCAGGGCGAGGTGCACGCCATCGGCGACACCTGCACGCACGGCGACATCTCCCTGGCCGACGGTTTCGTCGAAGGCGACTCGCTCGAATGCTGGGCGCACGGGTCGGCGTTCTCGCTGCGCACCGGACGCCCCCTGAACCTGCCGGCCTACGAGCCGGTGCCCGTCTACGAGGTCACGATCGACGGGGACGACATCCTCATCGACCCCGCCGTGACCAAAGCCGTGAACTGAAGAAAGAAGCTGACATGTCTGTCCTCGAGATCCGCGACCTCCACGTGACGGTCGAGACGGAAGCCGGCGAGACCCCGATCCTGAACGGCGTGACCCTCACCGTCCGCACGGGCGAGACCCACGCCATCATGGGCCCCAACGGTTCCGGCAAGTCGACCCTCGCCTACACGATCGCGGGCCACCCCAAGTACACCGTCACCGGCGGCACGATCACGCTCGACGGCGAGGACGTCCTCGCGATGTCGGTCGACGAGCGCGCCCGCGCCGGCCTGTTCCTCGCGATGCAGTACCCGGTCGAGATCCCCGGCGTGACGGTGACCAACTTCCTGCGCACCGCGAAGACGGCCGTCGACGGCGAGGCGCCGTCGATCCGTTCGTGGACCAAGGACGTCAAGCAGGCGATGCAGAACCTGCGGATGGATCCGAAGTTCGCCGCGCGCAACGTGAACGAGGGGTTCTCCGGCGGTGAGAAGAAGCGTCACGAGATCCTCCAGCTCGAGCTCCTCAAGCCGAAGCTCGCCGTGCTCGACGAGACCGACTCGGGCCTCGACGTCGACGCGCTGAAGATCGTGTCCGAGGGTGTGAACCGTGCCAAGGAGCAGACCGACATGGGTGTGCTCCTGATCACGCACTACACCCGCATCCTCCGCTACATCCAGCCCGACTTCGTCCACGTGCTCGTGAACGGCCGCGTGGCGGAAGAGGGCGGCCCCGAGCTCGCCGCGCGCCTCGAGGAAGAGGGGTACGACCGTTTCCTCGCCCCCGTCGCGGGCGAGCAGGCCTAGGATCGTCGCATGACCGAGACGCTCGCACCCGAGAAGTACGACGAGGTCACCGAGGCCCTCAAGGACGTCATGGACCCCGAACTCGGGGTCAACGTCGTCGACCTGGGGCTCATCTACGACCTCGGGTGGGATGACGAGAACGACGCCCTCGTCATCCATATGACCCTGACCTCCGCCGGCTGCCCGCTGACGGACGTGCTCGAGGAGCAGACCGGACAGGCGCTGGACGGCGTCGTCGACCGCTTTCGGATCAACTGGGTGTGGATGCCGCCGTGGGGCCCCGAGCGGATCACTGATGACGGCCGCGACATGATGCGCGCGCTCGGCTTCTCGATCTGACCGAATCCGCGAGAGGGGCGGTGCGACCACGTCGCACCGCCCCTTTCCCGTGCCGGAGTCAGTTCTCCGAGCGGCCCAGACGCCAGTAGCCCATGAAGGCGACCGCGCGTCGGTCGACGCCGACCTCGCTGACGAGGTGACGACGGAGTGCCTTGATGGCGGAGGCCTCGCCCGCGAGCCACGCGTAGAGGGGGGCGCTCTTCAGCGCGGCGCCGCCCTTCGCCGTGCGGGGGACCTCCCAGAGGATGTCGTGGTCGACGTCGATCTCCTCGACCTCGGCCCCGATGCCGCCGGGGGCGAGGCGACCGGCGACATCGGCCACTGCGGAGATCAGGTGCTCGTGGCGACGGTCCTCCCCGCCGCGCGCCTCGATGATCAGCTCGAAGCCCGGGTGCGAGGGCACGTAGGCGACGTCGCTCGGGTGCGGGAGCTCGAGGACGACGACACCGCGCGCGTCCGCAGGGAGCTGCTCCAGGATCCGCGCGATCGCGGGGGCCGCCGTCTCGTCGCCGGCGAGCAGCATGGCGTCGGTCCGGGCCGGCGGCACGAAGTCGATGCCATAGCTGACGCCGGTGTGCTCGGTGGTCGGGGCCAGGATCAGGACCTCGTCGCCCGCCTTGGCGTCGGCGATCCACGCGGACGCCGGGCCCATCACGTCGTGCGCGACCATGTCGATGTCGACCTCGCCGGCGGAGCTCCGCACCGCACGCGTCGTGTAGGTCCGCATGACGGGACGCGTCTCCTCGGGCATGGCGCGCCAGCGGTCGTACCAGTCGGCATCCGTCGGCATCGCCGCCAGCGAGGCGGTCGGCGTCGGGAACATGATCTTGACCCGCTGGTCGAATCCGGGGTCGCCGTATGCGCCGAGCGCCTCGTCGCGGAACGTGAAGCGCCGGAAGCTGGGCGTGAGGTCGGTGACCGCCGCGACGGGGGCGCGGAAGAAGTTCATCGTGCTCAGGGACATGGGGGGGGTCTCGGCTTTCGTGCGGTCAGACGCCGGTGGGGACGTGATGGCGGCCGATGGGGAGGACCATCGGGCGGCCGGTGAGCGGATCGGGGATGACGCGGCTGTCCATGCCGAAGACGTCCTTGACGGTCTCGGCCGTCAGGATCTCGCCCGGGTCTCCGGCGGCGTACAGGCGCCCGCTAGCCATCGCGACGAGGTGGTCGGCGTAACGGGCCGCGAGGTTCAGGTCGTGGAGGACCATGACGATCGTCGTCCCCCGACGGCGGTTGAGGTCGGTGAGGAGGTCGAGGACGTCGACCTGGTGGCTGACGTCGAGGAAGGTCGTCGGCTCGTCCAGGAGCAGGACGTCCGTCTGCTGCGCGAGGGCCATCGCGATCCACACCCGCTGGCGCTGGCCGCCGGACAGCTCGTCGACGGGGCGATCCGCGAGGGCGGCGGTGTCGGTGGCGTCGAGCGCGGCGGCGACGGCCTCGTCATCCGCGCGACTCCAGCGCGAGAGCGGTCCGTGGTGAGGGGTGCGTCCGCGACCGACGAGGTCGGAGACGGCGATGCCCTCGGGGGCGATGGGGGATTGGGGGAGCAGCCCGAGCTCACGCGCCACCTGCTTCGTCGGCAGCTTGTGGATGTCCTTGCCGTCCAGCAGCACCTGCCCCGCGCGGGGGGCCAGCAGTCGCGCCATCGACTTGAGCAGGGTCGACTTGCCGCACGCGTTGGCGCCGACGATCGCCGTGATCCGTCCGGGCGGGACGACGAGGTCGAGGTCGTCGACGATGAGGCGGTCGCCGTAGGCCAGCTTCAGGCCGGAGGCGTGGAGGGTGCGTTCCGCGGTCATAGGGAGCCTCCCGAGCGGCTGCTGCGGATGAGAAGGAAGATCAGGTAGGGCGCGCCGAGGACACCGGTCACGACGCCCACGGGCAGACGCATCCCGAGCAGGTACTGCCCGGTGAGGTCGGCGAGCAGCACCAGGAAGGAGCCGAACAGGCCCGCGACCAGGACGGGGGAGCCGACGGGGCCCAGCATCCGCGCGGCGATGGGGCCCGACAGGAAGGCGACGAAGGAGATGGGGCCGACGGCCGCCGTCGCGAAGGCGAGCAGCACGACCGCCGCGACGATGAGAAGGATGCGCCGCCGCTCGACGGGAACGCCGAGGGCGGCCGCCGCCTCGTCGCCCAGCCGCATGAGCTCCAGGTCGCGGGTCAGCCACAGCAGGACGGGGACGACGACGACCATCGCCCCTGCCAGCGGGCCGACCTCGTTCCACGATGCGCTGTTGAGGCTGCCGGTGATCCACCGCATCGCGGCCTGCAGATCCCACTCGGCCGCGCGCGAGAGCACATAGGCGACGACGCTGTTGAAGATCGCGGCGACACCGATGCCGATGAGGATGAAGCGCGCCCCGGCGCCGCCGTCCTTGAACGCGAGGAGGTAGATGGTCAGCGCGGTGCCCACCGCGGCGACGGTCGCGAGCACCGAGACGGCGGTCCCCGAGAGCGAGAGGAAGACGATGCCCACGACGGCCGCCGCGCTCGCGCCCGCGTTGATCCCGATGATGTCGGGGCTGGCCAGCGGGTTGCGCAGCAGCGTCTGGAAGACGGCACCGCCCATGCCGAAGCACAGTCCCGTCAGCAGGGCGACGGTCGATCGCGGCAATCGCAGCTCGCCGACCGTGAAGGACGCACCCGGCACCGTCTGTCCGGTCATCACCGCCCACACCTCGGCGGGCGTGTAGAAGGTCTGTCCGACCATCAGCGAGACGAGATACGTCGCCAGCACGGCGACGAGGAGTCCGCCGGTGACGAGGATGCGGCGGCGCGCACGACGTGCCCGCCCCGACGTGACGGCGGCCAGGGTGGTCGGCGCAGGGGCGAGGGCGGTCACAGGGCACGCATCTTCTGTCGGCGGACGATGGCGATGAAGAACGGAGCACCGATCAAGGCGGTGACGACGCCGACCTCGACCTCCTGAGGCCGCGCGATGACGCGTCCGACGACGTCGGCGACGGTGAGCAGACCTGCGCCGACGAGGGCCGCGACGGGGAGCAGCCAGCGGTGGTCGGGGCCGACGAGCAGGCGACAGACGTGGGGCACGATGAGTCCGACGAAGCCGATAGGTCCGGCGACCGCGGTGGCCGCGCCGCAGAGGATCACCGCGCCGAGGGCCGACAGCAGTCGCGCCGTCCGGACCTTCTGGCCCAGGCCGGTCGCGAGGTCGTCGCCGAGGGCGAGGGCGTTCAACGCCGCCGCCGAGGCGACGCAGATGACCATGCCGACGGCAAGGAAGGGGAGGATGAGGAGGATGTTCTGCGTCGTTGCGCCGCCCACGCCGCCGATCTGCCAGAACCGGAAGACGCTCATGACGTCGATCCGGGGGAGCAGGATCGCGCTGATGAGCGAGGTGAAGGCGACGGCGGTCGCGGCACCCGCGAGGGCGAGCTTGAGGGGGCTCGCGCCGCCGCGGCCGAGCGACCCGATGGTGTAGACGAAGAGTGCCGCGAGCGCGGCGCCCAGCATCGCGAGCCAGATGTAGCCCAGGGCGCTCGTCACGCCGAAGAAGGCGAGCCCGGTCACGACGGCGAGCGACGCGCCGCCGTTGATGCCGAGGATCTGGGGGTCGGCCAAGGGATTGCGGGTGACGCCCTGCATGACGGCACCGGCTACCGCGAGGGAGGCTCCGACCAGGAGGGCGAGGATGGTGCGAGGCACCCGGCGCGCAACGGCAGCGGCATCCGTCGTCGTCAGATCACCCGTCAGACCGGCGATGATCTGCGATGCGTCGACCGTCCGGTTGCCGAAGGTGACCGAGAGCACGCAGATGACCGCCACTGCGACCGCGAGGACCAGCACCCACAGCACCCGCCGCCGCCCCGACCGGCGTCGGAGGGACGCGGTCGAGGCGGCGGCGGGCGCGGGTGCGAGAGCGGTCATCGTGAGAGCGGCGAACCGTTCCGGATCAGTCGGAGACCTTGGCGGCCGCTTCGCCGATGAGGTCGACGTAGTCGGCCGTCAGCGAGTTCGGGATCGACAGCGGGCTCGGGTTGGCGGCGGCGGAAAGCGGCGCGTTTGTCAGCGGGAGGACGACCACGGAACCGTCCGCCACAGCCGGGATCCGCGACAGCAGCGGGTCGGCCTGCATCGTCGCCAGCGTCGTGTCGTCTCCGTAGGTCACGAGGACGTCGAGGTCGCTGAAACGCTCGATCTCCTCCGTGCTGTTCGTGATCCAGAACTGGTCGGTGCCCTTCGACTGCTCGGCGACCGTCGCGGCGGGCTCCATGCCGAGGTCCTGCAGGAACAGCTGGCGCGGGTCCTGCTCGGAGTAGAAGCCGATCTCGGCGAGGTTGGTCGCGTCGAACGAGCTGAACATGACGGTCTTGTCCGCGATGTCGGGCTGTCCCGCGGTGAGGTCGCCGAGCTGGGTGGTGAGGTCGTCGACGAGGGTCTCGGCCTCGTCCTTCAGGCCCAGCGCGGTGCCGTTGATGACGGTGAGCTCCTGCCAGGTGGTGCCCCACGCGACGTCGGGGTAGGCGACGACCGGCGCGATCTTGCTGAGGGTCTCGTACTCCTCCTTCGTCATGCCGGAGTACGCGGCGAGGATGACGTCGGGCGCCGTGTCGGCGATCGCCTCGTAGTCGAAGCCGTCCGCCTCGTCGAAGAGCACGGGGGTCTCGGCGCCCATCTCCTCGAGCTTGTCCTCGACCCAGGGGAGGATGCCGTCGCCGTCGTCGTCGCCCCAGGTGACGGCGGGCATGCCGACCGGGACGACACCGAGGGCGAGCGCCGCCTCCTGATTGGCCCAGGACACCGTCGCGACCCGCTCGGGCTTGCTCTTGATCGTCGTCGTGCCGAACGCGTGCGTGATCGTGACGGGGAACGCGTCGCCCGACGCGGTGGCGCCGTCCGAAGACGTAGTCCCGGCGGGGGCAGCGGCCGTGGTGGCGCAGCCGGTGAGGAGGAGGGCGGATGCTGCGGCGAGGGCGAGCGCAGTGCGGATGCGAGGCACGGAGGTCTCCTGGGAAGGTGATTAGGGTCGCCTAACCTTACAACGAACCCGGGGCGGGCGGAAACCGATGAACCCATCCGGGACCGGCCTGATCGTCCTCGATCCGCGCCGTATACTGGGGGTTTGGCCACTCGGCCGCCTCCCCAGGAAGAACGGACGTCTGCTGTGCTCGCCGTGCACGATCTCGAGATCCGCGTCGGTGCGCGCACCCTCATGTCCGATGTCTCCTTCCGCGTCTCGCCGGGCGACAAGATCGGTCTCGTCGGGCGCAACGGCGCCGGCAAGACGACCCTGACCAAGGTGCTCGCCGGCGACCTGCTGCCCGCGGACGGCAAGGTCAACCGCAGCGGCGAGCTCGGGTACCTGCCGCAGGACCCGCGGTCGGGCGACCCCGAGATGCTCGCCCGCACCCGCATCCTCGACGCCCGGGGACTCGGCTCGCTCGTCGTCGGCATGCGCGAGACGGCCGACCAGATGGCATCGACGGATGCCGCCGTCGCCGACCGCGCCATGCGGAAGTACGCCTCGCTCACGGAGCGTTTCGAGGCGCTCGGGGGATACGCGGCCGAGGCGGAGGCGGCGTCGATCGCCCACAACCTCTCCCTGCCCGACCGGATTCTCGATCAGCCGTTGAAGACGCTGTCGGGTGGACAGCGGCGACGCATCGAGCTCGCCCGCATCCTCTTCTCCGACGCGCAGACGATGATCCTCGACGAGCCGACGAACCACCTCGACGCCGACAGCGTCGTGTGGCTGCGGGAATTCCTGAAGGGGTACAAGGGCGGGCTGATCGTGATCAGCCACGACATCGACCTGGTCGGCGAGACGGTCAACCGGGTGTTCTACCTCGACGCCATGCGTCAGGTCATCGACGTCTACAACATGAACTGGAAGAACTACCTGCGTCAGCGTGCGGCGGACGAGGAGCGGCGCCGCAAGGAGCGCGCGAACGCCGAGAAGAAGGCGACGGCGCTGCAGCAGCAGGCTGCGCGCTTCGGCGCGAAGGCGAGCAAGGCCGCCGCCGCGCACCAGATGGTGGCCCGCGCCGAGAAGCTGCTCGCCGGTCTCGACGACGTCCGTCAGGACGACCGGGTCGCGAAGCTGCGGTTCCCGAAGCCCGCCCCCTGCGGCAAGACACCGCTCATGGCGAAGAACCTCTCGAAGTCCTACGGCTCGCTAGAGATCTTCGCGGGCGTCGACCTCGCCATCGACCGCGGGTCGCGCGTCGTCGTCCTCGGGCTCAACGGCGCGGGCAAGACGACGCTGCTGCGCATCCTCGCGGGCGTCGACAAGGCGGACACCGGGATCATCGAGCCCGGTCACGGGTTGAAGATCGGGTACTACGCGCAGGAGCACGAGAACCTCGACGTCAGCCGCTCGGTCCTCGACAACATGATGTCGGCCGCGCCGGACATCACCGCCACCGAGGCGCGCAAGGTGCTGGGGTCCTTCCTGTTCACCGGCGACGACGTGCTGAAGCCGGCCGGGGTGCTCTCCGGCGGCGAGAAGACGCGACTGTCCCTGGCGACGCTCGTCGTCTCGTCGGCCAACATGCTGCTGCTCGACGAGCCCACGAACAACCTCGACCCGGCCTCCCGTGAGGAGATCCTCGGGGCGCTCGCGCACTACGAGGGCGCGGTCGTGCTCGTCTCGCACGACGAGGGCGCCGTGGAGGCCCTGAACCCCGAGCGTGTGCTGATCCTGCCCGACGGGGTCGAGGACATCTGGGGTCGCGACTACATCGACCTCATCACCCTGGCCTGACGGACGCCCGCCGGCGGCGGTCAGCGGGCGTCGAGGAGCTCGTCCTCGGCCTCCATGTCGCGGTCGCGTCGTCGCTGCGGCCGGGAAGGTCGCGTGCGCCCGCCGTCCTCCTCGTCCTCGCGCCGGTGTCGGATCTCGGTCCGGATCATGTACCAGATGAAGGCGAAGCCCATGACGGCGAAGAGGATCCACTGGATCGCGTACGAGAGGTACGGGCCGGGGTCGGCCGACGGATCCTCCAGCTGCTGCGGGCGTTCCGCCGGCGCGGGAGTCTCCTCGGTCATCAGGACGTAGGCGGAGTCGATCATGTCGCCCGCCTGGCCCGTCATCGGCGCGATGAGGGTGAGATCGATCCTGGCGACCTGCCCCTCGGGGGCGGAGCGACCCTCGCGCACTGGCGGCTCGCCGGGCTGCAGGCGGCCGACGACGGTGACCTCGCCCGTCGGCGGCGCGGGGACGCGGTCGGGCTCCGGCTGGTCGTCGCCGGGCGGGACCCAGCCCCGATCGATCACGACGACGCGACCGTCGTCCGTCCGGAACGGCACGAGCACCTCGAACGCGCTCGTGCCGCCGTGAGGCCGGTTGCGCACGAGCAGCGTCTGCTCCGTGAGGTACTCACCGCGGATCTCGACGGGACGCCACTCGTCGCTCGCGACGAGGTCCTGCCCGGCGGGGATGAGGTCGCGCAGGGCGACGGGCTCGCGCGAATAGTTGTCGGCGACGAGTGCGAGCTCGGCATCCCGTTCCGCGTTGCGCGAGAACTGCCAGTTGGACAGGAACGCGCAGGCGATCGCGAACACGATCGCCATGGCGACGTATCCGCTCCAGCGCAGCGCCGTGTCGCGGTTCACGAGGCGGGTGCGGTGTCGAGCGCGAGGACCTCGACGGGGAAGCTCCGCGACGCGAGGTAGTCGCGGAGGAACCCGACGTGGTCGGGGCAGGCGGTCCACACCTTGCGCCGGTCGGCCGAGTGGATACGGGGATTCCGCCACACGACCTGCCACTGCGCGTCGGCGTGGCATCCCGCGCGCGAGCACTGCGGGCTGGTCATCGCTCCTCCCGGGGCCGGGTCTCTTGGATCCTGATCACGTTCTCGTCCGGTTTCGGCGGGGGAGCGGATGCCGTCGGTGCCGCGTCGATCTCGCGCGACGGGCGTTCGGCCACGACGACCTCGTCGCCGTTGCCGACGTTGGCCACGACCACGGCGAGGTAGGGCAGGACCGCAGCGCCGGCCGCGAAGATCCAGGTCTGCCAGCCGTAGGGAGTGACGGTGACCATCAGGATGAAGCAGACCACGCGGACGGTCATCATGATGACGTAGCGACGGGTGCGCGAGCGTGCGTCGACCTCCGGCGCCGTGGCGAGCGAGGTCGCGGACGGTGTCGAGTCGTACTTGGTGCGGCGGGACGTGGGAGGGCTCCTAGGAGATCTGGCCCATGGACGGGATCGAGGCGGCGATCGCGATGGCCGCGATCACCCAGATGAGGATCAGCAGCAGCCAGAAGCCCGTGCCGATCCAGCCGATGATGGTGCCGGCGACGGCCATACCGCGGCCGTTCTCACCGGAGGTCTTGAGCTGCTTGAGTGACATGTGGCCCGTGATGACACCGGCGATCGAACCGATGAGGGGGATGAACGTCACTCCGGCGATCGAGGCGACGAGCGAGATGATCGCGAGGACGTTGTTGGGCCGGGGCGGGGCGTAGCCGTAGGCGGGCTGTCCGTAGGGCTGCTGCCCGTAGGCGGGCTGGGCGTACGGCTGCTGGCCGTAGGTCGGCTGCGCGTAGGGCTGCGGCGTGCCGGTCTGCTGCTCGCCGTAGGCGGGCTGTCCCTGCGCGGAGGGCGGCGCGTACGGCGGGGCGGGCGGGTACGCGGCGCCCGCGGCGGGC
>NZ_JAMXSA010000079.1:0-9058 GCF_024124465.1 Microbacterium sp. CnD16-F | reverse complement strand
CTCCGATCGGGCGGAGCGCGCGCTCGGGCAGACCGCGGGGGACGTCCTGACCCTGCGCGAGACGCTGCGGCAAGTTCCGCCCGCCCGGCGCGGCGCACTGCCGGCGGCGTTCGGAAGCGCGGGCGGAGCGGCGGCGCCCGTCGACCTCGTGGCCGACGGCCCGCACGCGGTGGTCATCGGGATGACCGGGGCGGGCAAGAGCGAGCTGCTCACGTCGTGGGTCGTCTCGCTGTGCGCGGCGCACACGCCGTCGCAGGTGGGACTGCTGCTCGTGGACTTCAAGGGCGGCCGCACCTTCGACCATCTGGCACCTCTGCCGCACGTGACCGGTGTCCTCACCGATCTCGACGAGGCCACGACGCTGCGCGCCATCGAGAGCCTTCGCGCCGAGGTCCGCTTCCGGGAGCGCACCCTCGCATCCCTCGGGGCGCGCGACGTCGACGAAGCGGGCGAGGGGCTCGGACGGCTCGTCATCGTGGTCGACGAGTACGCGGCGCTCGTGGCGGCGCACCCGCTGCTGCACGACGTGTTCGGTGATCTCGCCGCACGCGGGCGGGCCCTCGGCATCCACCTCGTCCTCGCGGCGCAGCGCGCGAACGGCGTCTTCCGCGACGCCGTGCTCGCCAACGCCCCGCTCCGCATCGCGCTGCGGGTCGGCGATGCGACCGACTCACGTGCGGTGCTGGGCGTCGACGACGCCGCGCGGCTCTCGGGACGAGCGGATGCCCGCGGCACGGCGCTCGTGCGACGATCCGGCGACACGTCGCCGCAGCCGGTGCGGGTGGCTCTGTGCGATGCGACGGTGATCGCCGAGGCGGCGGCGAGGTCCGAGGGTGAGGGCGCGCGACGCCCGTGGTTGCCGGCTCTTCCCGAGTGCGTCCCGCTCGCCTCGGTCCGGCAGGCCGGCGTCGTCGTGCTCGGAACCGCCGACGAGCCCGAGCAGCAGCGCCAGCGCGCCGTGGTCTGGGACGAGCCGGCGCTCGCGGTGGTCGGCGGCCCGCGGAGCGGGAGGACGGGGGTGCTCCGCGCGATCGCGGCGCAGACGGAGACGCTCCCGGTGCCGGGGGATCCCGAGGGGGCGTGGGACGCACTGACGACCCTCGAGCACGTGCCCGCCGGCACCACGGTGCTCGTGGACGACCTCGACGCCATGCTTGCCGCCCTGCCGGGGGAGTACGGCGCCGTCGCTGCCGAGTCGCTCGAGCAGGCCCTGCGCGGCGCGCGCACCCGCGGCATCCGGATCGCCCTCACGACGCAGCGCGTCGGCGGCGGCGTCGGCCGGATCCTCGAGCTCGTGCCGCGGCGTCTCGTCCTCGGGACGGCCACGCGTGCCGACCACGTTGCCGCCGGCGGCGACGCGAGCGACCACCTGCCGGATCTGCCGTCGGGACGCGGACGGCTCGGGCGGACGCTCGTCCAGGTCGCCGACGCCGGCGCCCAGGACCTCTCCGTCGTCAGCGATCCGCCGCCCGTCTGGCAGCCCGGACGCCGGCCCGCGGCGGTCGTCGCGCCCGCCGGCGCGCGTCTGCGACGGCTCACGGCGGAGTGGGAACGCTGGGGCATCCCGGTGACACCCGTCGACGGGCAGGCGTCCCTGACGCGCGGCGGGGTCGTGATCGGGCCGCCCGACGCCTGGCTCGCCCAGTGGCGGCTGCTCGCCGACGCGCGCGCCGACGCGGACCTCGTCATCGACGCCGCGTGCGCGGCGGAGTACCGCGCTCTCGTCGGGTCCCGCGACCTGCCGTCGTTCGTCGTCCCCGGTGCGGGTCGCGGCTGGTGGCACGTGCCCGATCGTCCGGTGCGGCGCGTCCTGATGGAGCGCGACTGAGCGGCGGGCTGCCGGGATCAGACGGTGGGACGGATGACGCCGACGTCCCTGCCGCCGCCGGTCACCGTCAGCGGCAGGTCTGCGAGGGTGCGCGCCACGTCCGCCGCCTGCAGGGCGCCGGCGCGGACGAGCAGCGTGAGCGCCGTCACGGCGCCCGCCCGGGTGCTGCCGTCGAGCATCTTCAGCACGGCGGTGGTGCCGTTCGGGGCGATCATGGCCATGACGCCCTCGGCACCGTGCTTGGCGAACACGCCGAGGCGCTCCGTCACGATCGAGTCGGGCTGACCGGGGCCCTGGATCACCCACGGGTTCTCCCGGACGGCACGGACCAGGGTGCCCGCGCTCCGGTGCAGCGCGAACGGCGACTTCTCGGACGAGGCGCCGATGCGGTGGAAGGCCCGGGCGAGAGCGGTGAGACTCATCGCGTGCACCGGGGCGCCGCATCCGTCCGTCGCCGTCGCCGTGATCTTCGTCCCGGTGAGGCGCTCGATGACCTCACGGGTGTGGACCTGCAGCGGATGCTGCGGGTCGAGGTAGGTCGTCGTGTCCCACCCGCTCGCTTGACAGGCCAGCAGCATCGCCGCGTGCTTGCCCGAGCAGTTCATCCGCACGCGCTGCGGCCCGATCAGCTCGCGGGTCATCTCGTCGCGCGCGGCCGGGTCGCCCGGCCACGCGGGCGGGCACTGCAGCGCATCCTCACCGAGACCGGCGGCGGTGAGGATGTCGGTGACGAGGGCCACGTGCCGGTCCGTGCCGGAGTGGCTGGCGGTCGCGACGGCGAGATGCGGGCCCTCGAGCGTCGCCCCGGCCGAGACGCTCGCGAGCGCCTGCATCGGCTTCAGGGTCGAGCGGGGCAGGATCGGCGCCTCCACGGCGCCCAGCGCCGAGACGACCCCTCCCTCGGGGTCGAGCACGATCGCCGACCCCGCGTGACGGGACTCGATGAAACCGCTGCGTTCGACGACGGCGAGTTCGACGGCATCCGTCACGGCGAAGGTCTCAGGCACCCGTCCAGCCTACCCAGGGCCCTCCCGCGCCCGCCCCGGCTGCGCGTGCGAGACTGGCCGCGTGCACGACGAACACCACTATCGCGTGAAGACCCTCTGGACGGGCGACCGGGGGAGCGGAACAAGCGGGTACCGCGACTACGACCGCGCCGTCACCGTGCAGGTCGAGGGCAAGCCCGACCTGCTCGCCTCGGCCGACAAGCCGTTCCGCGGCGACCCGACGCGCTGGAACCCCGAGGACCTGCTGCTCGCCGCCCTCTCGGAGTGCCACCTGCTGTCGTACCTGCACGCCTGCGTCACGGTGGGTGTCGTCGTGACCTCCTACGAGGACGACGCGACGGGCACGATGACGCTCGACGGCAGAGGAGGCGGTTCATTCCGCGAGGTCACCCTGCACCCGCGGGTGACGGTGGCGGATGCCGCGATGGTTCCCGCGGCGGAGGCCGCCCACCGGCAGGCGCGCGAGTGGTGCTTCATCGCGAACTCGGTGAACTTCCCCGTGCGCCACGAGGCCGTCGTGACCGTCAGCGACGTTCGTGCGGCAGGACCTGCTTGAGACGCTCGACCGGATTCTGCGCGGGCACCTCGTTGTACGAGCCGGCGAGCTCCTGACCCGAGAGCGCGTGGATCGCCGACATGATGTGGTCGGTGGCCTGGCGGCGGGCACGGCCCGACGACGCCGGACCGTGATGGGACAAATCCATCGGCTCGCCGTAGCGGATCGTCACCCGCGGCGACATGCGCGGCCACTTCGCGCCCACGGGCATCGCGTCGTTCGTGCCGACGATCCCCACCGGCACGACCTTCGCGCCGGTCTCCAGCGCGAGGAAGGCGACACCGGTGCGGCCCTTGTAGAGGCGTCCGTCGAGCGAGCGCGTGCCCTCGGGGTACAGCGCGATGGCCTTGCCGGACTCGAGGATGCGGCGCTGCTGGTCGAGGGCGTCGAGCGCGGCCTGGCCCGCCCCGCGCTGCACGGGGGTGGCGCCGAGGGCGCGGAAGAAGCGGTTGCTGAACCAGCCCTTGATTCCTGACCCGTCGAAGTAGCTCGACTTGGCCAGGAAGTAGACGGGCCGCGGCGCGAACAGCGGCAGCACGAACGAGTCGATGAAGCTCAGGTGATTGCTCGCGAGGATGATGGGGCCCGACCGCGGGATGTTGCCCACGCCCTCGATGCGGGGGCGGTAGATCAGCCGTGCCAACGGGCCGAAGCCCCAGCGCACGAGGTAGTAGAGGCCACCGGCACGCGCGAGTTCGTCGTCGGATGACCCGGCGGAGTTCTCGGGGGGAATCGGCGCTTCGGTCACCTGAAGAGGGTACTGCCAAACCCATGCGGGCCAGGACATGCCCCGGTGCATCGCGGCGCTCGGAACGCCGACTCACACCCCGGACAAAAGAAGGTGGGGGAGGATGGAGGCAATCCCCGTTTCTCTGTGAGGTCTACTCCGTGCGTCTTCGTCCCTTCGCCGCCCTGTCCGCCGTCGCCGTGACCGCGCTTCTGCTGACCGGATGCGGCTCCTCCGACACCGCCGCTCCGACGCCCACCGGCTCGGCGGCCGCAGATCTCTGCGACGCTGCTGCGAAGCCGGGCGAGGCATCCGATTCCGTCGAGGTCGACGGCACCGTCGGCTCGCCCTCCACCGCGACCTTCTCGACGCCGCTCGAGCCGAAGGAACTGCAGGTCACGGTGCTCGACGAGGGCGACGGCCCCGCCGTCGAGGCCGGCGAGTTCGTGTCGTACGCGATGACCGCGTACAGCGCCGAGGACGGCAAGGAGCTCGCCACGATCGGGTACGAGCCCGGCCAGTTCCTGCCCTCGCAGCTCTCGCCCGACACGGTTCTCGGTCAGGTCTTCGGATGCGGGCACGTCGGCAAGCGCGTCGTCGCCGCGTTCCCCGCCAGTGACACGGCGCAGGCCGAGGTCTACGTCCTCGACCTGCTCGGTACGGTGCCCACCGCGGCCTGGGGTGAGCCGCAGGCCGCCCCCGCCGGCCTCCCGAAGGTCGAGCTCGCCGAGAACGGCGCGCCGAAGATCACGATCCCCGAGGGCGAGGAGCCCCCGACCCAGACCGAGGTCACGACCATGAAGAAGGGCGACGGCTACACGGTCCAGAAGGGCGACTACGCCCTCATCCAGTACACCGGCGTCCGGTGGTCGAACGGCGAGACCTTCGACTCCACGTGGGACAAGGGATCGCCCATCGCCTACCCGACGACGAACTACGTCCAGGGCTTCCAGAAGGCGCTCGAGGGCCAGACCGTCGGGTCGCAGGTCCTCGTCGTGATCCCGCCCGCCGAAGGCTACGGCGAGGGCAAGATCAACGAGGCCGACCTGAAGGGCGAGACGATCGTCTTCGTCGTCGACATCCTCGGCGCGCAGACACCGGCGGCGGCTCCCGCGCAGTGACGGCGGCCCGGCCGAGCCGGTCCCCGCGGGTAGGGTGAGCGCATGCGACGCATCCTGATCCTCGGTTCGACGGGCTCGATCGGGACGCAGGCGCTCGACGTCATCCGCGCGAACCGCGACCGCTTCGAGGTCGTCGGTCTCGCGGCGGGGCGGGATGCCGAGGGCCTCCGTCGTCAGGCGGAGGAGTTCGGCGTGGCCGCGACTGCGCTCGGGGCCGGCGACGCCGAACGTCTCGTCCGCAGCGTCGAGGCCGACGTCGTCGTCAACGGGATCACCGGATCGGTCGGGCTCGGACCGACGCTCGCGGTGCTCGAGACGGGCGCGGCGCTCGCGCTCGCCAACAAGGAGTCGCTCATCGTCGGCGGCGAGCTCGTCACCCGGCGGGCGGCCCCCGGCCAGATCGTCCCGGTCGATTCGGAGCACTCCGCGATCGCGCAGTGCCTGCGGTCGGGCGAGGCGGGCGAGGTGCGCCGCCTCGTCCTGACTGCCAGCGGTGGCCCCTTCCGCGGGCGGAGCCGCGAGCAGCTGCGGGAGGTGACCCCCCGCGAGGCGCTCGCGCACCCCACCTGGGACATGGGGCGTGTCGTGACGACGAACTCGGCCACCCTCGTGAACAAGGGCCTCGAGGTCATCGAGGCGCACCTGCTGTTCGACGTCCCCTACGACCGCATCGACGTGACGGTCCACCCGCAGTCGATCGTGCACTCGATGGTCGAGTTCGTCGACGGGTCGACGATCGCGCAGGCGTCGCCGCCCGACATGCGGCTGCCGATCTCCCTCGCCCTCGACCACCCGCGCCGCGTCGCGGGGGTGGGTGCTCCGCTGAACTGGACGACGGCGTCGACGTGGACGTTCGAGCCGCTCGACGCGGCGGCCTTCCCGAGCGTCTCGCTCGCGAAGCAGGTCGGTGTCGCCGGGTCCACCTATCCCGCGGTGTTCAACGCCGCCAACGAGCAGGCCGTCGAGGCGTTCCACGACGGCGCGCTGCCGTTCCTGGGCATCGTCGACACGATCTCGCGCGTCGTCGACGCGCATGAGCCGCCCACGGAGCTGACGCGCGAGAGCCTCGCCGACGCCGAGCGCTGGGCGCGGACCACCGCGGACCGGCTCATCGCCGCCGGCTGAGGCTCCCTCGAGTCCCGACCCTCCCCGAACGTCAGGCGGGAACCGGCCATCCCGCGCGCCGCAGGGCGTCCGTCGCGGCGCCCTCGGCGTCGAACGGCGTGCGGACTCCGTGGATCTCGCGGTAGTGCTGGTGGCCCGGTCCCGCCCACAGGATGGCGTCGCCCTCGCCGACCAGCGAGACCGCCGTCGCGATGGCCTCCTCGGGCGGGGTGACCTCGTGGATGACGGCGTCCGGTCGCGCCGCGCGCGCCCCATCGACGAGCGCACGCCGGATGAGAGCGGGATCCTCCGAGCGGGGATGCTGGTCGGTCACGACGAGCACGTCGCTCCCGAGCGCCGCGACGGCGCCCATGTCGGCGCGCTTGGTGGTGTCGCGGTCGCCGTTGGCCCCGCACACCATGACGACCCGCCCGGGGGTGACCCGACGGACCGCGTCGAGGGTCTTCGCGAAGGCGTCGGGAGAGTGGCCGAAGTCCAGGTAGAGCGCCGGGCCGTCGGCGCCCGAGATCCGCTGGATGCGGCCGGGCAGGCGCGCGTCGATGGCGCGGTGGCCGATGAGGGCGGTCAGCGTCTCCCACTCCCAGCCCGCCTCGAGCAGCATGACGATCGCGAGGCCTGCGTTGGACGCCATGTGCGGACCGATCACCGGCACCGTCGTGGTGACCGAGCCCGCCGGGCCCGACAGCGTGAAGGTCGTGCCCTCGGGCGTCTCGGCGACGAGGTCGACGCGCCAGTCGGCGGCCGCCGTCGGGTCCTCCGCGATGGCGGCGGTCAGCACCGTCGTCACCGGGATGCCGGCACGCTCGGCGATCGCCTGTCCCGCCGGCTGGTCCACGCAGACCACCGCGCGGCGCGCGCGCTCGGGGGTGAACAGGGCCGCCTTGGCGGCGAGGTACTCGGTCATGTCGGCGTAGTCGTCGAGGTGATCGTGCGACAGGTTCGTGAACCCGGCGACGTCGAAGACGAGACCGTCGACGCGGTGCCGAGTGAGGGCCTGCGCGCTGACCTCGACCAGGATCGCCTGGACGTCCTTCTCGCGCATGAGTGCGATCAGGGCGTGCATCTCGGATGCCTCGGGGGTCGTCAGCCGTGAGGGGATGACTTCGCCCGCGATGTGGCGCTCCGCCGTCGACGACAGACCCGTCGTGACGCCGAGACCGTGCAGCATCCCCTCCATGAGGTGGGTGACGCTCGTCTTGCCGTTCGTCCCGGTGACGGCCAGGAGCGGCGGGAGGTCGGCATCCGCTCCCGTTCCGTAGACGAGTGCGGAGAGTCCGCCCAGGCGCGCCCGAGGGTCGTCGACGACGAGGACCGGGACGCGGACGTCCGTCAGGAGCGCCGCGCCGTCGGCATCCGTCACCACGGCGACGGCGCCCTTCGCGATCGCGTCGGGCGCGAACTCCGCCCCGTGGCGATGTGCGCCGCGGACGGCGACGAACAACTCGCCCGCGCGCAGATCGGCGGTCGCGAGGGTCACACCGTGGACGGACACCCCCGCGAGGTCGCCCGACGCCGTCGCGCCGAGGTGGGCGGCGACGTCCTGCAGTGGCACGGCACGGGGGTGCGACGGCCGGAGGACGGGGGGAGGTGCGGAGGGGTTCTGCATGGTCCCTCCATCATCGCACCCGGCCTCCGGCCGGCCCGGGTCAGACCCGGCGTCGGTTCAGCAGGGCGACGACGAGTGCCGCGGCACCGAGCACGAGAGCGCCGCCCCCGAGCCAGGTCGCGACCGGGGCGCTCGCCGCGGCCTCCGCCTCGGGAGCAGCCCCGGCCTGGCCGTGGCCGTCGCCGTGCTCGGAGGTGCCCGCGGCCGACGCCGCAGCGACGGCCACGATCGGCGCGGGGGATTCGAGCTCCTCCGGGTCCTGACCGTCCTCGGCCACCTGCGTCCAGCCCGTCTCGCCCACCTCGCACCGCTGCGTCACGGGGAACGCGATGTCGGTGTCGCCCACGTCCGAGGAGAAGAGCGCGTCGAAGGATGCCGAGGCGGCGAAGCCGTCCTCGATCGGGGTGAGCGCGGTGTACGTCACCTGCGTCGGCGTGCCGTCGTCGCCGAGGACACGGCTGATCTTCCACACGCCGTCGACGACGGGGGTGACGTTGGCCACCCCCTCGGGGATGTCGAAGACGAGGGCCGTCGTGGGGGAGCCGTCGCAGCCGTGGCTGAACGAGAAGTCCAGGCGCGACGTGGCGCCGGCGGCGGCACCGTCGGCGTGGACGTGGACGTGGGCGGATGCCGCCAGGGGGGCGGCGAGGACGAGGGCGCCGCCGAGGGCGATGCCGGTGAGGGTGAGCGCCGAACGGCGCGGGGAACGCGTGGTCATGAGTCGATGTCTCCCGAAGAGGTGTGCGGGGCGCGCCCGAGGGCAGGCCCGCGCGGAAAGGTGAGGAACGTGCCGCCCTGGGCGGCCGGCTCAGCGGGGAGGTCCGCGGCGGGAGAGATCGGCGAGGGCGAGGCGGGGGCGGAGGCCCCGCGGCGTCGTGAGCGGAAGGGCCGGCGCGGGCCATCCGCCCGTCGGCGGGGCGACGACGGCGACGCGCAGGAGGGAGTGGATGCCGCGTGCCACGGCGCGCAGCATCCGTTCGCCGTGGCAGACCGCCACCGCGGTGACGACCGCGGCGAGGGCGTGGCCGGCGATCATCGCGCCGTCGACCGAGACGGTGCCCCCGGCGGTCGCCCCGAGCGCGAAGGCG
>NZ_JAMXSA010000078.1:0-9199 GCF_024124465.1 Microbacterium sp. CnD16-F | reverse complement strand
GCCTCGCCGCGACGCCCGGACGAGGGCACGGTGCTCGCGGGCGCCGAACCGGCCCCGCGGATGCGGCGCGGAACCGTCGTCGCCTTGGCGATCGGCGGGATCGTGCTGGCCGGCGCCGGCGCCGGGGTGACCTTCCTCCTCCTCGGCGGGGCGGGCTGAATGTCCTCACCCCAGCCCGACCGGCCTCGCGTGCGCCGATCGACGTGGATCGGCGCCGGCGCGGTCGCCGCGATCGTCGCGGTGGTCGGCACGCTCGCCGCCGTGTGGCCCGGCTACGACGCCCAGCAGACGCCGGTCGAGGACCCGACGGTCTGGGCTCTCCAGACCGGCGCCGGCAGCGGCTACGCACGGGTGAACCTCGACCTCGCCGAGGTCGACACCGTCAAACAGGTCGTCAACGGCACCCAGGTCGCGCAGACCGCCGACCGGTTGTTCGTCTTCAGCGAGGGCGGCTCGGCGTTCTCCGACGTCGATCTCGCCCAGCCCGCCGACCTGACCGGTGAGGACGAGGACGCCTCCTCGCCGACACCCGCCGGCACGGTCGAGATCGTCTCCGCGGGCGACGCCCTCGTCTACCGCACGGAGGGCGGCGGCGTGTTCGGGGCGACGCTGTCGGGGGGCGGCGCCGCCTCGCCGATCGACCCGTACGCCGAGGTGGAAAGAGAGCCCGGCGAGCAGGCGCCGCGCTTCGCGGCATCCGCCGTCGCGGTCGACGCCGACGGTGTCGTCTACGCCTACTCGGCGGCCGAGAGCGTGGTCGTGCGCGCCGAGGCGGCGACCGGTCGCATCCTGGGGCAGGACCCGACCCCGATCTCGCCCGTCGACGCACAGGTGAGCGCCGTCGACGGCCGCTGGGTGCTGTACGACGTCGCGACCGGCGAGGTCGCCGTGCAGGACCGCGACGACCTCGCCGACACGACGCCCGTGAGCGGCGCGGTGCTGCAGCGCGCCACGACCTCGGGGGACGCCGTCGTCATCGCCGACCCCGGCGGCGTCACGCGGATCCCCCTCGGCGCGGGCGATCCCGAGCGCGTGCTGGACTCCCCCGGCCTCGGCACACCGGCCGTCCCCGTGGCCTCGGACGGCGTCGTGCACGCCGCGTGGCTCGGAGACGGCGCCGCCGGCGGCACGCTGTGGTCGAGCAGCCGTCCGGCCGAGACGACGCCGCTCGACTACGCCGGCGCCGACATCGGCGACGGGGTCGACCCGGTCTTCATCGGCAACGGCTCGCGCCTGGCCCTGAACGATCGCGGCTCGGGGTGGGTGTGGCGTCTTCCCGACGGCGCGCTCATCCCGTCGTCTCAGCAGTGGCGGGTCGAGGACACCAGCGAGGCCGCGCCGCAGAACGACGATCCCGTCGAGCGGGTGCTCGACCCGAAACCTCCCGTCGCCGTCGACGACGCGTTCGGGGTGCGCGCCGGCTCGGTCGCCCTGCTCCCCGTTCTGCTGAACGATCACGACCCCAACGAGGACGTCCTCAGCATCGACGTCGGCGGCATCGAGGGGGTCGACGCGGCGTTCGGCTCCGTCGCCGTCACCGGCGCCGAGCAGCAGCTGGCGTTCCGCGTCGCGCCCGACGCGACCGGGACCACGAGCTTCCGCTACCGCGTCACCGACGGCACGTCCGCCGGGGGTCGGCTCTCCGAGTACGCGACCGTCACCCTGCGGGTCGTCGCGGAGGAGGAGAACGCGGCCCCGGTCTGGTGCGGGGTGGAAGGATGCCTCGCCACCTGGCCCGCCCCGTCCGTGGCCCCCGGCGGCACGGTGTCGGCCGACCTGCTGCGCGGCTGGGTCGACCCCGACGGCGACCCCGTCTACCTCGCCGGGATCGAGGGCGCCCCCTCGGTCGGGACGGCCACGACCTCGCCCGAGGGCGAGTTCACCTACCAGCATCCCGATCCGAGTGCGACGGAGGCCGCCAGCATCCCGGTGTCGGTCGTCGTCTCGGACGCGCGCGGCGCGACGACGACGCAGACCGTCACGGTCCGCGTGACCCCGGCACCCGAGCTGCGCGCGGAGTCGTTCGCGGCGACGGGTGTCGTGGGCGAGCCGCTCGACATCGACCTCTCCCCCCACGTGAGCGGCGCCTCGGGCGCGCTGACGATCGGCTCGCTCGTCGCCCTCGACACCGCGCGCACGACCGTGACCCCGAACGCGTCGGCGTTGCGGATGACCTTCGACGCCCGCGAGGCGGGGTCCTACGTCGTCCAGTACTCCGTCCGCGACGGCGCGGGCGAAGCCTCCGCCCTGGCTCGCATCACGGTCCGCGACCCCGACGACACCGTCGTGACGACGCCCCCGTTGACGGCGTTCGTCCGCCCGGGCGAGGACACCACGATCGACGTCGCGTCGGCGGCATCCAATCCCGCCGGCGTCGTCCTGCTGCTCGAGGACATCCGCCCCGACAGCGACCCGACCGCCGCGCTCAGCGTCGACCTCGTCGGCCAGAGCCTGCTGCGGGTGAGCGGCACGACCGACGACGGCGGCCCGGGCCGCCTCGGCGTCGTGCGCTACGGGCTCACCGACGGCCGCGACGGCGGCGCTCCGCTGGCCGAGGGCGAGGTCACCGTCATCCTGCTGCCGGCGGGATCCGCCGAACCGCCCATCGCCGTCGACGACACGGTGACGGTGCGTGGCGGCACGCAGATCGACATCCCGGTGCTGGAGAACGACCACGCCCCCGCCGGCGCGCTCATCGCGATCGATCCGTCGTCGATCGTGAACGAGACCGGCGGCGGCCTCGCCTTCGCCTCGGGACGGATGCTGCGCTACCTGGCGCCTCGCGAGGCGGGCACCTACGCGCTGACGTACACGATCTACCGCCTCGGCTTCCCCGAGGTGGTCGACACCGCCCGGGTCACGGTGACGGTCACCGGCGGCGACGACAACCGCGACCC
This sequence comes from Microbacterium sp. CnD16-F, assembly GCF_024124465.1. Lineage (NCBI taxonomy): Bacteria > Bacillati > Actinomycetota > Actinomycetes > Micrococcales > Microbacteriaceae > Microbacterium > Microbacterium sp. CnD16-F. Next base: position 6,302 of record NZ_JAMXSA010000078.1, on the reverse strand, counting down.
CGTCCCCCGCACCCTCGAGGGAAGGGTCGTCGCGGGCCAATCGGTCGCGATCGCGTTCGACCGGTACGCGGTCGACCCCGACGGCGACGACGTCTCGCTCGACGCCATCACGACCCAGCCCGCCGAAGGCTCGGCGACGATCTCGGCCGACGGCCGGTCCATCGTCTACACGAGCCGCGACGGCGCCGCGGGGCAGGTGCGGTTCCAGTACCGGGTGAAGGATGCCCGGGGTCGCACGGGTACCGGCGAGGTGCGCATCGGGGTCATCGCCCAGCAGAGCGACCCGAGCCCCGTCACGTTCAGCGACTACGTCCAGGTGCAGGCCGGAGCCGCCAGCACCGTCGTCATCCGCCCGGCCGACAACGACGTGGACCCGTTCGGGAGCACGCTCGACCTGACCGGCGTCACGCCGAACGCGCCCGAGGACAGTCCCGAGTACGCCGCGCTGGCCGAGCGCATCGCGGTCGCCGACGACGGCGCCGTGACCGTTGTGGCGGGGACGGCCCTCGGAACCGTCTCGTACTCGTACGAGGTGTCCAACGCCGACGGCGACACCGCGATCGGGCTGCTCGTGGTGAAGGTCGTCCGCGACCCCGTCCCCGATCATCCCGTGATCTCCGACACCGTCCTCTCGATCGAGGACCGCGACGGTTTCACCCGTGGCGTCGACGTCCTGAGCGGCCGGGTCGCCTGGAATGCGGGAGACCCGTCGGGACTGTCGCTGCGGCTGTGGGGCGAGCAGCGGGACCTCCGCGTGTCGGGCTGGCGGATCTCGGGGCCGCTCCCCGAGCGCACCCGGCTGATCCCCTTCACCGTCGCAGGGACCGCGTACGACGGCACAGAGGTCACGACGTACGGCTTCCTGCGGGTGCCCGGGACGGACGACATCCGGGTGGCCCTGCGCGCGGACGTCGACCCGCTGCGCGTGCGCGAGGGCGAGAGCGTCGATACGGACGTCGCCGACCTCGTGGCGCTGCCGGACGACGCCGTCCTCGTCGTGGACGCCGACGGCACGAAGGCCGGCGGGGCGCGCGCGGACGCCTCCTGCCGCGTCGTGTCGGGCACCGTCGTGCGGTACGCGGCCGGGCGCGGGGCGCCCTGGCGGGATTCGTGCATCGTCGCGGCCCGCGTCGCCGGCCAGGACCAGCCGACGTATCTCGCGCTGCCCGTCGAGGTCGAGGCGGAGATCCCGCAGCCGTCGCTGCGCAGCGCCTCGCTCGCCGTCCGTCCCGGCCAGACGCAGACCTACGACCTCACCCGCATGGTGCGGTGGGCGGGCGTCGCCGACGAGGACGCCCTCGTCTTCGACGTCGCCTACGGCGGGGACCAGTTCGAGGTGGCCGCCGACGGCGCCGTCGTCTCGGTGACGGCCCTCGACGAGGCGCGTCCCGGCCGCGAGGAGCAGGTGCGGGTCTCGCTCCCGAGCCACCCCGACGCGAGCCCCGCGAGCCTCGTGCTCACCGTCGGCCCGTCCCCCTCGGCGCTCCCGCGCGGCGGATCGGCGGTGCAGACCTGCTCGCAGTCCGACGGGCGCTCCTCGTGCACGATCGAGGTGATCGGCGCCGACGGAGAAGTGAACCCGCTCCCGGGGACCCCCCTGCGCGTGGTCGCGGCGTCGAGCGCCGGCAACTGCGACGGGGTGAGCTTCGCGCCCGCGGGCGACCGCGCGGTGCGGGCGAGCTGGCGATCGGATGCCGAGGGGGCGGCGCGCTGCGCCGGGACCTTCGTCGTCGAGGACGCCCAGGGCCGCCAGTCCAGCGGCGATCGCAACGGGTCGGTCGTGCTCGACCTGCGGGGACTGCCCGCCGACCCCACCCGACTGGAATGGACCGCCTACACGGCGGATTCGGTGACCCTGCGGGTGACCTCGGATGCCGCCTCCTACCCGGCCGTCGAAGGGTACCGGATCACGACGGGCGGCCGCGAAGTCGCCTCGTGCCCGGCCTCGGGCAGGTGCGAGCCCATCGCCGCGCCCGTGGGCGAGCAGCGGGTCTACGAGGTCCGGGCGGTCAACGCCGTGGGCACCTCCCGCGGCACGGTCCGCACCGAGGCGTGGTCGTACCGCCCGCCGGCGCGGCCGACCGGAGCGAGCTTCGACCCCGTGCCGAACGGCCGCGACGGCGGACGTGCGACCGTCACGATCACGGGACTCGACGACACGACCGGGAGCGTGCGACTGCAGGGCGGCGTCGCCGGCAGCGCCACTCAGCCGGTGCGGGACGGCACGGCGGTCTTCACGGGCTACCGGATCGGCTCGAACGAGGCGCAGACTCTGACGGCGACCCCGCTCACGGAGTTCGAACTGCCCCGCGTCGCCGGCGGGTCGAGCGAGGGGCGCTCCCTCGACCTGCGCGCCCACGGCGTCGGAGCCCCGACCGTGACCCTCACGCAGACGACGTCCTCCGACTCCATGACGGTCACGGCGCAGGTCACTGCCGAGAGCGACGGCACCGAGCCGCTGTTCGGGTTCAGCGACGAGTCGGCCGCGGCCTGCACCCCCGACAGCCGCGAGTCCCGCCGGACTTTCCCGGCCGAGCCCTTCCGCTCCAAGACGGTCTACGTCTGCGTCACGAGCACCTATGGAGGACGCGACGGCTTCGGGGTGACCACCGACGAGATCACCGCGCGCCCGACGGGCAACGTCAGCGCACCGGATCCGCTCACCTACACCGTGTCGCCCACCCCGACCGGGGACCAGGGGTCGGGGTTCACCTACGCCGTGCAGACGTACGAGGACGGGAACGCCCACAGCGATCCGGGCGCGCGGCCGTTCGAGGACGCGCGCCTGCGGTACCTCCGCAACGGGCAGGTGGTCGACGCGTTCGCCCCGCGCCTGAACGAGCCCGGCGACCGGTGGGCCGCGCAGTGGTGCGACACGTTCGTCGGCATCGAGGTCGAATGCTCCGACCCGACCCCCATCGTGCCCGCCCGCGGCAGCGCCGACTGGCCCGTGTTCGTCGCCACGAGCGACCTGCCGTCGTGCCGGTCCGACGAGGACACCCCGGACTGGTTCCCGAGCGGGATCGGCGGAGAAGTGGCATCCGTCCGCAAGGATGTCACCGAGGGAGAACTCGGACCGCTGCGGGTCGAGTACACGATCCGGTGGACCGGCGCCCTGCGCGAACTGGACCAGCTGACGGTGGGCGTCGACTGCGCGCAGATCCCGCCGCCCGCCGAACCTCCCCCCACGGACCCGGATCCCACCGAGACCACGCCGCCGGGCACGGAGGGACCATGACCTCCCCCGCCACGCGACCCGAGAGGACCGAGATGACGATCACCCAGGAGCAGAGCGCCTGGTTCGCCGACACCTTCACGAAGCTCGTCGACAACGTCGAGCAGGTCGTGCTCGGCAAGCGCCACGTCATCGAGCTCGCCTTCACGGCGATGATCTCCGAGGGGCACCTGCTGCTCGAGGACTACCCGGGGACGGGCAAGACCTCGCTCGCCCGCGCGATGGGGCGCTCGGTGCAGGGCACGAGCTCCCGCATCCAGTTCACCCCCGACCTCCTCCCCGGCGACGTCACCGGGATCACCGTCTACGACCAGCGCCGCGGCGAGTTCGAGTTCCACCAGGGACCGATCTTCGCGAACGTCGTGCTAGCGGACGAGATCAACCGCGCGTCGCCCAAGACGCAGTCGGCGCTGCTCGAGGTGATGGAAGAGGGCCACGTCACCGTCGACGGCGTCACGCGCGGCGTCGGCGTCCCCTTCCTCGTCGTCGCCACCCAGAACCCTGTCGAGCAGGCCGGCACCTACCGGCTGCCCGAAGCGCAGCTCGACCGCTTCCTCATGAAGACCTCGCTCGGTTACCCCGACCGTGCCGCGACCATCCGGATCCTCGACGGATCCGGCGACGGCCCGCGCGAGGTCGGCCCCGTCATCACGCCGCAGGGCGTCGTCAGCATGGCCGACATCGCCCGCGGCGGCTACCTCAACCCCCTCGTCCTGGACTACATCGCGCGCATCGTCGAGGCCACCCGGCTCGCCCGCGAGGTGCGCCTGGGCGTGAGCGTGCGCGGCGCCCTCGCCCTCACGAAGGCGGCCCGCACGTGGGCGCTCGCGCACCGCCGCACCTACGTGACCCCGGACGACGTCAAGGCGCTCGCCGTCCCGGTGCTCGCGCACCGGTTGATCCTCGACCCCGAGGCGGAGTTCGACGGCGTCACCGCCGAGGCGGTCGTCGGCCAGGTGCTCCTGGACGTCGTGCCACCCTCGCAGCAGGAGCGCGCCGACGACCGCGGTCAGCGAGAGAACGTGTGAGTTCGTCCACCGAGTCGCGACTGACCCGGACGTCGGCGGCGACCGGGTACACCCGCACGGGCTTCGAGGCCGGACGGGGCACCACCGTGCTCGCCGTCCGGGGCCTGCACGGGTGGCGCCGACTGCGTCGCGCGGCCGCCCGCGTGGGGCGCTCCGTCGCTGACACCGTCTCGCCCGCGGGCTGGGTCGTCGTCGCCGTGGCGGTGATCGGACTCGCCGCCGGCCTCGCTTTCGGGCTGCTCGAGTTCGCCGTCGCGGGCGGGGCGGCGGCGCTCCTGCTGCTCCTGTCGGTGCCGTTCCTGTTCGGCGCGCGCGCCTACGAGGTGACCCTGCGCCTCGCCCACGACCGCGTCGTGGCGGGCACACCCGTCGAGGGGCGGCTCGTCGTGGCGAACGTGGGCCGCCGGACGGCCCTGCCCGGTCGCGTCGACCTCCCCGTCGGCGACGGGCTCGTCGACGTCCACGTCCCCCTGCTGCGACCCCGGCACGAGATCGCCGAGACCGTCGTCATCCCGACGCGCCGACGGGGCATCGTGACGGTCGGCCCCGCGCGCACGGTCCGCGGGGACCCCCTCGGCATCCTCACCCGCGAAGCGACGTGGCAGGAGACGCACACGCTCTACGTACACCCGGTGACGACGGCGCTGCGCAGCACCGCGACCGGGCTCATCCGCGACCTGGAAGGGAGCCCCTCGCGGACGATCGTCGACGCCGACTTCTCCTTCCACGCGCTCCGCCCCTACGTCCCGGGCGACTCCCCCCGTCAGGTGCACTGGAAGTCGACCGCGAAGACGGGCGCCATGATGGTGCGCCAGTACGAGGAGACCCGCCGCTCCCGCATGATCCTCGTGGTCGGGCGCGGCGGCGACGAGTTCGCCGACGACGACGAGTTCGAGCTCGCGGTCAGCGCCGCGGCATCCATCGGCGTCCGCGGGATCCGCGACGTCGCCGTCGTCACCGGTGCCGAGATCCCCGAGTTCGCGCGCGGCCGGATGCGGACCTTCCGAACGCTCACGACGATCTCGACCCGGACCCTGCTCGACGACTTCGCCGGGCTCGACCGCGGCGTGAACCCGAGTCCGCTGCGCGAGGTCGCCTCGCTCGCCTCGACGCGCCACGGCGACGCGTCGATCGCCTTCCTCGTCTGCGGATCGCCCCTCACCCCGACGCAGCTGCAGAGCGCCGCGCTCGCCTTCGGCCCCGAGGTGGCCGTCGTCGCCCTCGTGTGCGCGCCGACGGCCGAGCCCGGCATCCGGCGGCTCGGCAGCATGACCGTCATCTCCATCGGGCTGCTCGACGACCTGCGTCAGCTGCTCGCCAAGGGCGCGCAGTCGTGACCGCCCCCGTCGAGGTCGTCCCGCCGCGCCGGGCCCGGCGGCGCCGGAACCCGTCGCGTGCGGGCTTCTTCGTCGGCCAGGCGCTCGTCCTCGATCTCGTCCTCGCCGTCGGGGCCGTCGCGACCTGGCCGATCTACCGCAGCACCGCCCTCGTCGTCGCCCTGACCGTCGGCATCGCCGCCGGTCACCTCGTGGCCGCCCTCGGCACCCGCTGGCGCTGGTCGGGCTGGTGGGTCGCCCTCGCCGCCCTCGGCGCGTACATCGCGCTCGGGGTGCCGGTGGCCGCGGCGGTGTCGCTCGCCTCGCCCGACGCCGCCGTGGACGCCCTCGTCGACGTCGCGACCGCCCCCGTCACGGGGTGGAAGGACCTGCTGACCCTCGAACTCCCGCTCGGGTCGTATCAGGCGACGCTCGCCCCGGCCCTCTTCCTCTTCCTCGGCTGCACGGTAGCCGCGCTGTCGATCGCGTGGCGCAGTCGTCGGCGGTGGATGCCGGCGGTCGCCCTCGCGCTCCTGCCCGCCGTCTTCGGGGTCGCCTTCGGCGCGCGCTCGCTCGCCTCGCCCGTGCGGCTCGGCCCGGTCGCGGTGCAGCCCGAGACCCTGCTCGGTGTCGCCGCGGTCGTCACGGCGCTCGTCGCGGTGGTGTGGCGGTCCGGTCACGACCGACGCCGGGCCCTCGCCACGGCGGCCGCCGCCTCCGGGG
>NZ_JAMXSA010000077.1:0-9673 GCF_024124465.1 Microbacterium sp. CnD16-F | reverse complement strand
CCCACTCCTGGGCTGTACTCCGACACCGTGAGTGAGCTCGTCGCGAGCATCTGCAATCACAACGAAAACTAGCCCCCACATCCCTGAAGGATCACGAAACGGTTACACCACTCCACGGGACTTGACCTCCGTTTCAGCCAGTTCTCGTAGTAGGCGCGAGCGAGGCCGTCGTCCGCTGCTATGCGCACGGCTTCGCCGTCGGACATCTCGATGCCGATCGCGCGACGAGCAACCGGATTCCGCAACGACCTCCGGAACTGCTCGAAAGATGTTCCCCCCATGCCCCTGTCTACCGGATCTTCGGCAGGGGAGAGCACCGTCGATTCGCTTGTGCTGACATAACGTCGATTATCGGTCACGACCCAGAGGGGGTTAAGTGAACGAGCTTCGCGCTATCTAGAGCCGGCTGAGCAGCTCGAGGCTGATCGGTCTGAGCTTTCGCATTCGGCAAGACTTTGTCGCAGAGCTTTCCTGATCGAAGCCCGGTCGGCGGCGTGGCGGCTCAGGATGAGGGCAACCTCTGCGCATGCATCGGCGCTTGGCTTTTCGGCAATCTTCTCGCACTGTAGGTAACTCTCGACGAGGGACGCCCGTTCCTCGACGGTCAGTCGTCCATCGAGGGCGCGCAGTTTGAGAAACTTTCCTACAGGCGTCATAGAGGCCGTCACTGCGGTTGTCGTCGGCCCGTTGCTCGATCGAGCGCATCGGTGAGGTCGGAGAGTTGCTCGAGTTCTAGCTTCTCGCCGTTGAGGAAGAAGGTGGGAGTGCCGGTGACGTTGAGGTACTGCCCATCGTTGAAATCCTCTTCTACCCGCGCCTGTGTTGCCGGGTCCGCGACCGCAGCGTCATAGGCATCCATGTCGAGGCCGAGGTCTTCGGCGTAGCTGCGGAACAGCTCCTCGCGCGATTCGCGGAGTTCCCCCCATTCAGCTTGCGTTTCGAAGAGGCGGCTGTGCATGGCTTCGAACTCGCCTTGTTGAGCGGCCGCTTCTGCCGCGAGAGCAGCGTTCATCGAGTTGAAGTGCCCCGGAAGAGGGAAGTACCGGACCACGAAGTTGATGTCCCCGGCGTACTCCTCGCGAAGCTGTTCTATGACCGGGTAGAACGCTCCGCACGCTTCGCATTCGAAGTCGAGGAACTCAACGAGGGTTGGCGCGTCTGGCCCGGCGTTATCGAGAACATGGGAATTGGCACGAGCTCCAGGGAGCGCCCCGTCGGTCGCCTCCGGGGGTGTGGGGGCTTCCGGACGGTTGATGAACGCGATCGCGGCAACGAGTGCGACGAGGACGACGACCACGGCGATGGTCACGATGGTGGCTCTGGCTGCGGGTTTCACGAGATTCCTGATCCTTGGGTAGCGGTGCGTTCTGCTTGCGCCTGGTGTTTGGGCGTTGGGTAAGGGTTCGGGCAGACCCATCGGAGGGCCTGGGGTCTGCCCGAACTGGCAGCGTCGTGGCACCATCACGCAGCTGCCGCGGGGCGATGAGGAGGGGAACCGACGCTGAGCGTCGGATCCTCCGTAAGACTGGCGATATTGATGCGCGCATTGTCAGAGGCCGACTCCGCGTGCTCGGAGGAAGGCGGCTGGGTCGACCCGCACCCCGCCGATGTATACCTCGAAGTGGAGGTGGCATCCGGTCGAGGCCCCGGTGGTGCCGGCATAGGCAATGACCTGCCCGGCGCGCACCGTCTGCCCATAGCTGACGTTGTACCCACCGTTGAGGATGTGTGCGTAGGCCGTGACGCTGCCGTCTCGGTGTTGGATCTTGACGTAGTTGCCCCATGACCCGCTCCATCCGGCAAAGATGACCGTTCCTGCTGCTGCGGCGTATAGCGGTGCGCCGCAGCCTGCGGAAAAGTCGAGTCCGCGGTGGCCGCTGGATGTGCAGTACCCGTTACTGCAGATTGTCCCGCGGGACCCGAAGGGAGATGTCACTCCTCCGTGCGCCGGCCGCACCCACCCGGAGGAGGCGGGACGTCCACCGGCTGAGCTACCGTCACTGGGTCTTCCCGGCCGGCTACCTCCGCCTGCTGCGGCTTGTTGGCGGCGGCGCTCCTCTTCCGCGAGCCGGCGGCGTTCGTCCTCGCGTGCCCGCTGGGCGGCTTCCTCTCTGGCTTTCCGCTGTGCTTCTTCACGGCGTTTGCGCTCGGCCTCCACACCCGCCCGATATCCGGCAATGGTTTTGGTGGTGGTGTCTTGCAGCGCCGATAGCTGCGCTTCGAGGGTGAGCCGGTGCTCATTCTGCGCGATGAGGGCTGCTTGCGCTGTTTGCGCGGCCTGTCGCGCTGCGTCCATGCGCTGCTCAGCTTGCAGCTTTAGACGGTCTCGCTCGTCGCGAGCGACCTTGGCCTGGTCGGTGAGGCTCTGGGCGCTGTCACGTGCGCCAACGGCGTCCGCGTACACGTCACGATTCGCGTCGACGAGCTTGTCGACAGCCCCGAGACGCGCAAGCAGATCATCGGCGTCCGCCACGGAACCCGAGAAGAACAGTTCGAGGGTGGGATCGCTCTTACCGTTGCGGTACTGCAACGCGGCAAGGTCGCCGAGCTTCGCCGCTGCTTCACGAGCACGGGAAGTTTCGGCGTCAGCCTGATCCTGGAGGCTCTGCGCCCGGTCGACGGCGTCCTCGAATGCTTCGAGGGCGAGCAGATACTCCTGCCCCAGCCGTTCCGCCTCAGCTTGTTTTACGTTGACGTCGTTCTCGAGGGCGCGGATGAGGCCTTCGATGCGGGTGATTTCAGCGTTCTTTGCGGCCTGATTAGTGCGTGCCTTTTCCACGTCGTCCCACGTGGGATACTTCGCCGCAAACGCCGGTAGTGCTATGCCCAGCCCCACCGATCCGACCACGACTCCTATTGCGGCGAGGCCGACGACGCCGCGGCGGGATATGGTGCGAAGCGATCGCAGTTCGTCGGCTGTGGGGGCGCACCCGCAGTCAACGTCAGGCACACGCAGGGGCTCCTCCGCGTTGCGGCGTCTCATCGGGCGTCCTTCCGGGCGAGGGCAGTGAGGTATTCGTTGTACGCGTCGAGTTCGGCGTGCCCGTGCACGTCGGCGTGCCGGTCGGCTTCAACGGCGCGCCGTGTGTCGTCGCGGAACCACCGATGCACGACGTAGATCAGCATGAAGAGAGTGGGCCCTTCGCCGTACGACCACGCGAGTGCACCTGCCAGCCACTGATCATCGAGGGGGTCGATACCCCATGCGGCGGGCGGAGCGGCGAAGCGGTCGACCAGGAGGGTGGTGCTCATCATGAGAAACACCCCGAAGAACGCGTGGAGCGCCGCCTCGGCAAACAGATCGAGGGCCTTGCCGGGGTACGACATCCGCGACGGCAACGGATCGCTGGAAAGAATCGGAACCGTGAACAAGACCCCGACCGTCAAGAATGCGACATCGAGCAGCTGATGTCCGCCGGGCAAGGTGAGGATCGGGTCGGCCAGTTTGGCGAGGTACAGCCCGTAGAACGCCAACAGGTGCAGGGGGACAGCGACGGCAGGGCTCAGCACCCATCGGGCAGCTCTGCTGCGCAGGCCCGCGTGCGCCAGTCGGAGGATGGTGAGGCCCAGGCCTTGGTGTGGTGTCGCGCGGAGAAGCAACGTTCCGGGGGACCCCAGGATCAGCAGCGGCGGGATGGTGAACATCAAGGTCAACTGCTGAAACATCGACACCGAGAACAATGCGTAACTGTAGTTCTCGATACCCAGACCGGTGACGACGAACAGGAGCACACACCCCAACAGGAACGACCCTGCCCGCATCATCGACCAGCGTCTTCTCCGCCGTCGCAGTTGGACCACTCCCGCCACATACGCGGCCGCCAGCACGATTGCCACCACCGGAAGTACCGGAAGCGGCTGCGGGTGGGGGGTGAGGAACGCGAGGAACGAAGGCGGCGCGTCGGGGATCCAGGCACTCACCGGGTAGCTCCCCACCTTGGCAGCCACAGCTCCGCGATCGTCCTCAATGGGGCGTGCGGCGGCGGTGTTCGGCGGCGCGGCGCCGTGCCGCTGCGTGTGCGGAATGTCACGGTCGGCGTACTTTGATGAGCGAGCCGGCAATGAGGAACGCAACCGCGGCGACCGGTTGCGCCGCTGACCACACGGGCCCTGAGAAGGGGAACGGGAGGATGGGATTCCAGAGCACGACGATCGTCGCGAGCACTGGAATCCACCACCATTGCCGGGCTTGGAACGCGAACCACGCGGCGATCGCCGCGAGAATGGCGACCACGAAACGCACGATCGCGAACCAATCGCTGTCTTGCAGCGTGGGGGCAAGGAAGAGCACCGCCGCTGCGATGAGTGCCGGTGCCAGAGCGTTGCGCTGGTAGGTCGAGGGAATGCGCTGCTTCTTGGTCATCGTGCACGCTCGTCCGGTACCCGTGCGTGGGAGTCACCGTGTTGTGCCGTCGCCCGGCGGTGCCGACGCTGCCGCCACAGGGCGAGGAGCAAAACGCCTCCACCGACCCCGAGTGCGACATCAGCGAGATTTCCGATGAAGAGGTTCCCGTACGCCAAAAAGTCGATGACGTAGCCGCGACCGAACGCGGGGTAGAAGAAGAGCCGGTCGATGAGGTTTCCGATCGCGCCACCGAGGACGAGCCCCATTCCGACGGCCCACCCCGGCGTTCGCGAGCGCCATGCGGCGATACCGAGAAGCGCGGTCGCGACCACGCCGAGCGTGGTCAGCACCCATGTCATGTTCGAACCCAGGGAGAGGAACGCTCCCGCGTTGAAGGCCAGCTGCAAACCGAGGAGATCCCCAATGAGCGGGATGCGCTCATTGGGGCTCAACCCGCTCAATGCGTTGGCTTTGGTGCCTTGGTCAATGAGGACGGTGAGCCCGGCGGTGACGAATGCGAGAGCGACGAGGCGCAACCGGTTAGCGCTCATCGGATCCCTCCCCGGTTCGCAACTCGGCGAGATCGCGACGGCGCCGTTCGCGGCCCATCATGACTACGACGATGAGACAGCCACCGATGAGTGCGACCCCACTGACAAGCCCTACAAGTGGCAAAATTTGGCCGGTTGAGTTGGGTTCGTTGTGTACGTCTCCCGCGGGAGTAGGCGGGGGTGGCGGGCTGGGGGTTAGCTCCGAGCCGCTCGTCGACGTGGGTGCCGGGGGCGCTGTGGTGAGCTCGCGGGCCTCCGCTGCGGCAGCCGGTGCGACGATCGCCGATCCGGCGACTGCCGCGGCGAGCATCATGGCGGTGAACCACCGACAGTGTCTATTACGCATGGGTGCGGTGCTCTCCGAAGTGCGATTGGGGTTCGATCTGGAAGGTCGAGTGCTCGATGCTGACCGGGAAGTGGTCACTCACACACATCTGCAGTGACCGCAGCAGCTGCGCGGATTCCTCGCCGTTGAGCCCGTCATCCACCACCACATGCGCGGTCAGGGTCGGCAAGTCTGTCGACACCTGCGATGCGTGAAGGTCGTGGACGGCGATGACATGAGGTAGCTCAAGCAGGTGCCGGCGCACATCCTGGAGGTTGAGGCCCGGTGGGGTGGACTCAAGCAGCACGCTCCCTGCAGTGCGGAGCAAAATCAGCGTTCGGGGAATGATGAGCAGCGCAATCAGAATTCCCGCGACCGCGTCGGCTTGGTACCACCCGAATGCTGTGATCGCGATCGCGCTGGCGATCACACCGACCGACCCCAGCGCGTCATTGAGAACCTCCAAGAACGCGGCGCGCATGTTCAGGTTTTTCTTGCGCCCGCTCAGCAGCACGAGCAGTGACGCGATATTTGCGACCAGGCCGACGACACCGAAGAAGAGGAGCGCGCCGGAAGATATCTCGGGCGGTTCAAATAGGCGCCGGATTCCTTCGACGAGAGCAAACAAGCCAACGCCCAGCAGCAAGGCCGCCTGAGTCAAGGCCCCCAACACTTCAGCACGACGCAGCCCCCACGTGTGGCGGTCTGTCGGGGCACGATCCATCAGTTGGGCGGCGGTAACCGCCATCCCCAAACCAACGACATCGGTAAGCATGTGCGCTGCGTCGATAAGCAGGGCAAGGCTGCCAGTAATCACTGAGCCCACGACTTCAATCACAAAGACCGAGGCTGTGATCGCGAAAGCGATCAGCAGACGCCGTCGCGGCGTTCCCTCCACTGCCCCATGGCTGTGGTCTGATCCCATGTGTCCGCTCCTCTCGCAGGAAAAGATCGATTCGATAGACGCTCATCACGCGACCGCCCACCGGCGACCGCGCAGATGGGATGCGTGCTGAGTTGTCGTCGTCAAGCAGCACGCGTTATCTCCCGGGGCGTGAACCTCGCGGCCGGTGCCGGCGGGCAGCCGCGAAGAGGCGGGTGCCCGCCGATCAGGTGATAGGGACTGTGGCTCAGATCCGGGCGACGCAAAGAAGAGCGAGCGTCGGCCCCTGGACATGTGCGCGGCGCGGGGTGAGCGGCAGTCGTACTCGTCGTGTTGAACCAATGAAGCGGGGTCGACCGAAGAGAGTGAAGACTCGACGCAGCCACGCGATTCCGAGCAGGCAGCAAACCACGCCGAAGATGCAAACGCCTGCTGTCGTCGCAGCCACGTTGTCGGAAGTGGTCGTGAGGGATGTGGTCGCCTCCGTAGAGGACGGGGAGGCGTTGCTGACCGTGGGTACCGGCGTGCCTGCGACACCGTCCACATGGGACATCGCCAGAATCCCGACCATCAGCAAGAGGGCTGCGATGCCGACCGTAATGAGTTTCGTTATCGGTCGGGCGGTGGTGCCTGCTGTCGTCGCGTGCGTTAGCGGCATCCCAACCATGGCGGGGAAACTATACCAACCGGGAGGTGGCAGGAGTGTTCGCCCGGGAGGGTGTCGGTGTGCTCGCCTGGCGGGGACCTGACCCGCGGGCCGCGCGGATGCCGTTGAGGATGATGAAAACCTCTGCGATTTCGTGCACGAGGACGACGCCTGCAAGCCCGAGCACCCCGGTCAGGGCGAGTGGGAACAGCACGATGATGATCGCTAGTGCGAGGCCGATGTTGGTGGTCATGATGCGACGACCGCGCCGGGCGTGAGCGAGAGCGCCGGGAATCAATCGGAGGTCGCGGCCGGTGAAGGCGACGTCAGCGGATTCCACCGCCGCTGCTGACCCTTTCACACCCATCGCGATTCCCACTGTGGCGGTTGCCAGGGCCGGTGCGTCGTTAATCCCATCTCCTACCATCGCGGTGGGGCGCGAGGTGATCAGGTTGCTGATTGCGGCAGCTTTGTCGGCTGGGAGTTGCTCGGCCCGGACATCGGTGATGCCGGCGTCGCGGGCGAGGGCGGTAGCGGTGCGGGAGTTATCGCCCGTGAGCATGACCGTGGTGATGCCTTGCTCGTGAAGAAGTCGAACAGTTTCAGTCGACTCGGGGCGCAGCTCGTCGCGCACGCCGACGAGACCTACAACAGTGTTATCCATTTCGACGACGATGACCGTCATGCCTTGCCCGGCCATGTCGTCGGCGGCTCGCGCCAACTCACCAGGGTTGAGCCAGCGGACGTTACCGACGCGAACACGCCGCCCTCCAACGAAACCGGTGATCCCATGCCCGGCGTGCTCAACGACGTCCCTAACCGGTTCGATGGTCGGTGAAGCGGACGTGATAGCCGTGGCGAGGGGGTGTGTACTGGAGCTTTCGACTGCGGCCGCCCAGGCCAAGATGTCTTCGCGCGAATACCCGCGTGCGGGGCGTACATCGACGACGGTCGGTTCGTTTCGGGTGAGGGTGCCTGTCTTGTCGAATGCAACGGTGCGGATCGTGCCGAGCTGCTCAAACGCCTCACCGGACTTGATCACGACACCGAACTTCGATGCTGATCCGATAGCGCTGATTACCGTCACCGGGACCGCGATCGCGAGCGCGCACGGCGACGCGGCGACGAGGACGACCAATGCCCTTTCCACCCACGTCCACGGGTCACCAACCAGCAACCCGAACAATGCGACCAGCGCCGCGGCGAGCAGGACCGCGGGGACAAGAGGGCGAGCGATGCGATCAGCAAGCCGCGCCCGCTCCCCCTTCCGGGCATGTGCCTGCTCCACCAGGCCAACAATCTGAGTGAGCGAATTGTCGCTGCCGCCCGCGGTGGCCTCAATACGGAGCGTGGCGGCCCCATTAATTGACCCAGCCGCGACAGCTGTGCCTGGACCAACCTCCACCGGGATCGACTCCCCGGTGATCGCCGACGTGTCCAGGCTCGATCTGCCTTCGACGACCACACCGTCGGTCGCAACACGTTCGCCTGCGCCGACGATAAGCACATCGAGCTCACGCACGGCTGCGGCGGGGACCAACTCGTCGCCAGACAGGCGCGACACCCGCACCGTCTCGGGAATCAACGACAGCAGCGCCCGCAGTCCTTCTTTTGCCCGATCCATTGCCCGGTCCTCGAGCGCTTCGGCCAGAGAGAACAAGAACGCCAACGTGGCAGCCTCGCCGACATGGCCGAGGGTGACAGCGCCGGCAGCAGCGATGGTCATCAATAGCCCCACGCCCAGACGCCCGCGGATAAGCCGCCGCACCGCACCAGGAACAAACGTTGATGCACCCGCAAGGAGTGAGGCCCACAGCAGCACGACTGCCGGGACATCGACCCCCGACCATTCGAGGATGTAGCCCACAAGAAGGAACACCCCCGCCGCAGCTGAAGGAAGCAACGCGGTATCCCGCCACCACACCGGCCGATTGCCCGGCTCCTCCCCCACCACACCCGGCCGCTCATCGGGGCCGCAGCACGCATCTCCACCAGGATGAGCTTCAGGCTCCCGCACTACCTGCGCTGGCGCGCAGCACAAATCGTCACCACCGACCCCCGGCGGGTTGGGTAGCTGGACCCGGTGGATACGCTTCTGTGGCACCACGGGGCCGCAGCACTCCTCACTCACTGCCCCACCCCCACGGTCGCGCCGGGCGCGCAGCACACACATCCGTCCTCAACGCACGCGACACCCTCGTCCACCGCGACGACAGCTTCCAGCAGCTGCCGCATCCCGAACGCCAGATGCGGATCCGCGACCTCATACCGCGTTCGTCTGCCCTCAGGAGACGCGACCACTAGCCCGCACCCGCGTAAACACGCGAGATGGTTCGACACGTTCGTTCGGGATAGATCCAGTTCTCGAGCTAGCTCGGCTGGATATCCGGGAGCTTCCAACAGGGACAACAAGACGCGGGACCGAGTTGGGTCCGCCATCGCGCGCCCAAGCCGGTTCATAACGTCCAGTCGCGAAGGAAGCGTCAGCATACGCTGACTATACATGGAACGCTGACCAGTCTCGATCCGACATAAGGCTGATTATCGGTCTGCTCGCAGGTCGCTGAGGTGACGGTCGCCGCCCTTAGGTCTTACCCCGCTAGGGCGTGTTGATCAAGTCATCTGCCCTTGTCTCGGTGAGCCTTGAACGGTGATGCGACACGAGATCTCTGACGAGGCGTGGGCCGTGATGGAGCCGTTGATGCCGACGGTTACGGGCCGGTCGAGGCCGTGGACGAATCATCGGCTCGCTGTCGAGGGAATGGCGTGGAAGTACCGCACCGGCGCTCCCTGGCGGGTGTCGACGGCGCTCGAAAACTGGACAGTAGCGGCGCTTGAAAAGTGAACACTCAACGATTGGAGAGTGATCACTTTGGAGGACTGGGCGTTGATCCGGAGGCTGGCCGGCGAGGGCGTGCCGAAG
>NZ_JAMXSA010000076.1:0-10060 GCF_024124465.1 Microbacterium sp. CnD16-F | reverse complement strand
CGTCCTGACTCGACGTACTCACGCGCGTGTATCCGAGAAGCCTCACGAGCCCATTCTGACTCGGAAACACCCTTTATGACCCCTGCTGAGACGAATTATGGCGAGACGCCTTTCTGAGACGACGCGCATCCCGAGATTTCGGGCAAAGGGGCGCTGTCGAGGGCCACTTGGTCCGGCGTCTCAGAAAGCTACTGGTTTTTGAGGCGCGCGCCGATCCTCCGCTGTTGGAGCGTGGGTGAAGGGTTCAATCGGTCTGAACGACCGGTAGCCCCGTCGCGGCTGCGGCGTCTGCGAGCGAGCCGAGGTTGCGTACTTGGGTGAAGCCTGCGTCCTCCATGAGGTCGACGGCGGCTGCGGCGCGTTGACCTGAACGGCAGTAGACGACGTAGTCGGCGTGGGGGTCCAGGTCAGGGATTGCCGTTTGCAGCTCGCCGGCGGTGACGTCGAGCAGGAGTGCCCCATCGAGATGCCCTTCGGCGTGTTCGGCGGGTGTGCGGACGTCGATGACGATCGCATCCGAGCTAACCGCAGGTTGGGCGGTGGTCGGCGCGGTGCAACTCGTGAGCGCGAAGGCGGCGACGAGTGCGGTGACTGTAACGAGGGCGAAGCGACGCATGGGGTCCTTTCGGGGGTTTGGGGTTAGAGGTTGCAGGAGCGGTCGGCGCAGTGATGTGTGGGGTGTCGGCTGAGACGGCGGTGGAGGTGGCAGCCCGCGCACCAGCCGAAGATCGCTTCCAGGGCTAGGAGGATGAAGCAGACACCGCACAGGGCGAGTACCCCCTGGAGGGGGATAGCGCCGGAGCCCAGCGCGACGCATGAGACTGTGGCGATGCCGACGGCTAGCCACCACGCGAAGGCCTTCTGCGGGGCGCCGACCCAGCGCGGGAAGTGGGAGCGGCTCGCGAGTCGTCCCAACGCCAGGGTGATCGACAACCGATCACTGACGAGGAGACGGGTCAGCATGTCGAGCAGGAAGAACATTCCGAACATCTGCAGCGGGCGAGTCGTCCCGAACGCGAGTGCGGCGGTGGCGGCGAGAAGTCCGAGCGTCAGCAGGAGACCGGCCGCGATCCGGACCGCACGTTCATCGATGACAGGCCCCTGGTAGCCCTCGATGAGGGCACCAACGCGCGGGAGGACGACAGCGGGGGTGACGGACATGAGCGATTCCCGGAGGGTCATAGAAGAGGTGCGAGGCGCAGGATCGTCGCTGTGAGCATGATGATGCCCACGCCCAGGACGAAGAAGCCGAAGCTTTTGCGGAGCGTGGGGGCGGACAACTTTCTGGCGAGCAGCATCCCGGCGACGGAGCCGACAACGGCGAAGGCGGTGAAAGGAAGAACGGTTTCCCATGGGATCGCGGTGGCGAACACCTGTGCGGCGAGTCCTGCGGTGGAGTTCAGTGCGATGACGAGGAGTGATGTGCTGGTGGCCGCGGCGATGGGCAGACCGAAGATCAGCAGCGCGGGGACGATGAGGAAACCACCTCCCGCCCCGAGCAGCCCCGTGAGGAACCCCACAGACACCCCCATGATCACGACGCGCAGGACATGAGAGCTGCGCGCGCGAGGTCGCTCGGGTGGGGCGGGTGTGCGACGGCCGCGGATCATCGCGAGTGCCGTGGCGATCATGATGCCGCTGAAGAGAATGGCGAGGAGGGAGTCGGGCACGAACCGCCCCAGAGATGCACCGCCGAGCCCGCCGAGCATCCCTGTCGCCCCGAACGCGACACCGACCCCCCATTTCACGGTCCCCGTTCGCGCGCGTATCAGGACGGCGATGGCGCTGGTCACTGCGACCACGAAGAGCGAAGACGCGATCGCCTCTCGCGTTCCCATGCCCAATATCAGGGTGAGGACGGGGACGGCGAGGATTGAGCCGCCTCCGCCGAGGAGCCCGAGCGCGACGCCGACCACGGTCGCGAGGATCATCGCGGTGATGATGGGCAAGGTCAGTCGGGCTCCTCGAGGGGTCAGGCGGCGTTCGCGGCGGGCTGCGCCGTTGCGGCGAGCCAGGCGCGGTAGCTGCCGTCGATCTCGATGACGTCGTGACCGGCTCGACGCAGGGCGCTGGCGACGACGCTGTTGCGGACGCCGCTCTGGCAGTAAGTGAGGATGACGCCCGAGCTGGGGAGCTCATCGGTGTGCCAGAGAGCGCGACCGCCGGAGAGTTGGGCGGCACCGGGGATGTGTCCCGCGTTGTATTCGGTGCGGTTGCGCACATCGAGCAGGAGGGCGTGCTCCACCTGGTCGATGTCCGTGGGGGCGATGGTCTTCGGCTGAACGAGCCGCAGTCCGTCGAGGGTGTCGGTGAAGCCGTGGACAGCGTCGATCCCCACCCGCAGCAGGTGGTCGCGGAACCGCCCGGCCGCGTCAGTCGAGTCGGCCAGAATGACGAGGGGGCGTGTTTCCGTCTCAGGGTCGTAGACCCAGGCGGCGTAGCTGGCGGCTTTCGCTTCGCCGGGGACGTTGAGCGCGCCGGGCACGGTGCCCTGGTGTACCTGCGCGTGGTGGCGGGTGTCGATGAGGATGACGCTGTCTTCCTCCAGCGCAGCGGACAGGTCGGAGGCGTCGATTTGCGGCAGCGGTGCGAGCTTGCCCAGCAGAGCGGGCCCGGTGCGGTTCTGCCGCTTCATCCGGGTGAAGTAGGCGTGCGCATCAGGTTGATCATCGAGGAGGGAGTTGATGAAGCCCTGCTCGTCGCCGGCGGCCAGGTACGGTGCCCACCAGGCAAAGCGTCGCTCGTATCCGACCGTGGAGGTGGGGACAGCGCCGAGGGCCTTGCCGCAGGCCGAGCCGGACCCGTGTGCGGGGAGCACCTGGACGTAGTCCGGGAGGGTGAGGAAACGGTCGCGAAGGCTGGCGAACAGATCGCGCGCGCCCTGGAAGCGGGTGTCGATACCGCCGGCGGCTTCATCCAGCAGGTCGGGGCGGCCGATGTCGCCGACGAAGACGAAGTCGCCGCTGAGGAAGTAGCCCGGGTCGGAGGTGGCGGCTCCATCGGTGACGAGGAAGGAAAGGTGCTCGGGGGTGTGGCCGGGGGTGTGCACTGCTTCGAGGGCGATGTTGCCGAGGGTGATGCGCTGACCGTGCACCATCCGGGTGGCGTCATCGAATCCGGAACCGTACTGCCAGTCGGGCCCGCCCTCGGCGGAGACGTACATCGTCGCTCCCGTGCGGGCAGCGAGTTCGCGGGTGCCGGAGAGGTAGTCGGCGTGGATGTGAGTCTCGGTGACGGCAGTGATGGTCATGCCATGCTTCGCGGCGAGGTCGAGATAGACCTGCACGTCGCGGCGGGGATCGACCACAATCGCTTCACCGTTCCGCTGGCAACCGATCAGGTAGCTGGCGTGCGCGAGGTCGTCGTCATACAAGCGTTCGAGGAGCACGGGGATCTGCTTTCGCGGGGTCAGTGCGCGCAGGTGCAGCGCTGGTCTTCGGGAACGTCGGCGAGGGCGTCGTCGATGTGTTGGCCGCAGCCGGCCCACGTGGGCTTGCCGCAGGAGGGGCAGGTGATTTGAGCGCACACGGTCAGGCAGCCGTCTCGGCAGCCGCGATCTGGCGGCGGACATCATCCATGTCCAGCTCGCGGGCTTTGGTGATCAGTTGCTCGAGCTGCGGGGCAGGCAGAGCACCGGGCTGCTTGTACACCAGCACGCCATCGCGGATCACCATCAGCGTCGGGATCGAGGTGATGCGGTGAGCCGAGGACAACTCAGCTTCCGCTTCGGTGTCCACTTTCGCGAACACGATGTCGGGGTGCTTCTCCGACGCCGCCTCGAATACCGGAGCGAACGAGCGGCACGGGCCGCACCAGGCCGCCCAGAAGTCGATGAGGACGATCCCGTCTGCCTGGACGGCCGGGCCGAAGGTCTCGTTCGTGAGCTCAGTGGTGGCCATCGTCGGTCACCGCCCGAACAGGCGCGAGAAGAACCCGCCCTGCTTCGACTGTGCAGCCTGCACCTCACCGCGCGTGTGGTTGCCATTGCACCACTGCGACGCGGGCACCGACGCGCGTACCGAAGACACGTGCTGGCCGCAGCCCGCCCACGTCGTCTTCCCACAGGTCCGGCACTTCGTAGCTCGACACATGTTCTCTCCCTTTCCGGTGATACCCCAGGGGGTATATCTGAACCTGGACGCCCAGGATACTCCGGGGGGTATAGTTGTTGTCAACTCGACGGAAGGAACCGCTCATGGGCAGTGACCCGCAAGGCCCTGACTCGCTGCTGCACGATCAGGAGGCGAAGCGAAAGGTGCTCAACCGTCTGAAGCGTGCGCAAGGACAGCTCGCCGCGGTGATCGGCGCCGTTGAAAACGACGCACACTGCCGCGACGTCGTTCAGCAGCTCTCCGCCGTCTCTAAAGCTCTGGATCGGGCCGGCTTCCTCGTCATCTCCACCGCTCTTCGCGACTGCATGACCACGCCGGAGGCGGATAACGTCACCAACCCCGACGAGCTGGAAAAGCTCTTCCTCTCCCTCGCCTGATGACCACGCGAAACACGCTCGTCATCCACGTCTTCGCCGAGGACGCCGCGGTTCTCACCGCCGCGCTGCGCGTTGCCCGAAACGCCGTTGACGATCTCAGTCCCGACGGCATCGTGCAGCTCGTCGTCCAGGGCGGCGCGGTGCGGGGCCTGGTCGCGGACGGTGCCTATCGAGACGATCTCGTCGCAACGATCCGCAGTGCGGGCGTACAGGTGCTGGCGTGTCAGAACAGCATGAGCCGAGAAGACGTGGACGCTGATTCTTTGCTCGAGGGGGTGTCAACCGTTGCCGCGGCCGTGGGCTACCTCGCTCAACAACAATGGGCAGGCGCCGCCTACGTACGACTGTGATGCATCCAGCACCTGTCACGCCATCCGCACGCACCGGTATCGCAGCTGTGACCTCTTCTGCGTGATGGCAACTAGTCCGAGAGCGACATTTCTGCGCAAAACTCTGAAGTCCCACCGACGAGCATCCCTCCAGCAAGGCGGCCCAGCCCCGACCTGAGCCCTGCGAGAACCGAGCTGCTGTAGACACGTCACGTAGCGAAGTCAGAACGCCGCCACGGAGCGCTGTTATTCACAACCGCAGACGAACGCGACACGCCGAAGATGTATCCACCGAAAACCCCCGCCGAAACCGGATCGCGCCGAAACCTCTGCGCTGCGTTTTCGGCGCGGTCCCAGATCAGCGTGCGAACACCCCGAGCTCGGTGACGGTCGCGGATGCCGCATCCCACCGCCTGAGCCCGCGAGCGACACCGACGATCGGCTCACCGAGCAGCGGCAGCGCGCGCTCGAGGTCCGAGACCTTGAGCCGGCGCGCGAGGGTGACGTGCGGCATCCACTCGCCCGGAGCGGTGTGCGGAGCGTCGTCGCCGGGACCGGCGGCCTCGTGCACGGCGGCGTGCAGCGACAGCAGCTCGGCCGACGGCACGACCGAGCGTGCGAGCACCCGCCGCTCCCCCGCGCCGAACAGCACCACCGCACCGAGAGTCACGGGAAAGGGGGCGGGCAACGGCACCGACGCCAGCGACACCGACGGACGCACGAGCAGCGTCACATGCGGCGCGTTCGAGGGCGACGTGTGCGCGGCGAGACTCGACAGCCCGGCGTCGGCGAGCGCCTGCCACTCCGCGCGCACGGCGCGCTCGGTCGCCGCATCGAACTCGAGCTCGATGCTGACGACCGGCGCGCCGCGCATCGCGGTCACCAGATGGTGACGCGCTTGTCCTCGTCGAGCCAGAGTTCGTCCGACGGGGTCACGTCGAACGCGGCGTAGAACTCGTCGATGTTGCGGACGATCTGGTTGCAGCGGAACTCGTTGGGCGAGTGCGGGTCGATCGTCAGCAGACGGATCGTCTCGGCATCCCGCCCCTTCTGCTGCCAGATCTGCCCCCAGCTCAGCAGCAGGCGCTGGATGCCGGTGAGCCCGTCGATCACGGGACCGTCGGCATCCGTCGAACCGGCCTTCTCCAGGTGCAGCCGGTACGCCTTGATCGCGATGCCGAGGCCGCCGAGGTCGCCGATGTTCTCGCCGATCGTCAGGGCACCGTTGACGGTGTGATCCGCCGACAGGCCCTGCGGCACGAGCGCGTTGTACTGCTCGATGAGGGTCGCCGTGCGCTCGGTGAACGCCGCGCGGTCCTCGTCGGTCCACCAGTCGTTCAGCGCGCCGGTGCCATCGAACGCGCTGCCCTGGTCGTCGAAGCCGTGACCGATCTCGTGACCGATGACGGCGCCGATGCCGCCGTAGTTGGCGGCCGGGTCGCGCTCCATGTCGAAGAACGGGTGCTGCAGGATCGCGGCCGGGAAGACGATCTCGTTCATGAGCGGGTTGTAGTACGCGTTGACCGTCTGCGGGGTCATGAACCACTCGTCACGGTCGATCGGAGCGCCGAGCTTTGCGAGCTGCTGGTCGTGCTGCCACGCGTTCGAGCGGCGCACGTTGCCGATGAGGTCGGATGCCTCGATCTCGAGATCCGAGTAGTCCTTCCACTTCACCGGGTAGCCCACCTTCGGCGTGAACGCCTCGAGCTTCTCGAGCGCGCGCTCGCGCGTGGCGGGCGTCATCCACTCCAGCGACGAGATCGACTGCCGGTACGCCTCGATGAGGTTGTCGACGAGGACGTCCATCTCCTCCTTCGCGCGCGGCGGGAAGTGACGCTCGACGTAGACCTTGCCCACCGCCTCGCCGAGGGCGGCCTCGACGAGCGAGACACCGCGCTTCCAGCGCTCGCGGTTGACCGGGACGCCGGTCATCTCGGTGCCGTAGAACGCGAAGTTCGCGTCGACGAACGCCTGCGACAGGAACGGTGCCGACGCGCGGATGACCTGCAGACGCAGCCACGCCTTCCAGTCCTCGAGCCGGTCCTCGACCAGCAGGGTGCCGAGTCCTTCGAAGAAGCTCGGCTGGTTGACGTCGACCTCCTCGATGACGCCCGCCTTGCCGGGAGCGACGGCGTCGCGCCACGGGGCCAGGTCGACGCCGGTGAGCTGCACCGCGGCATCCCAGCTCATCAGGTTGTAGGTCGCGACGGCGTCACGGCTGCGGACGTTGTCCCAGTGATGCGAGGCGATCTCGGTCTCGAGGGCGAGCACGCGGTCGGCCTGCGCCTCGGCGTCGGCGACACCGGCGAGACCGAAGACCGTCGCGACATACGCGCGGAAGGCCGCACGGGTCTTCTCGAAGTTGTCGAGGCGGTAGTAGCTCTCGTCGGGCAGCGACAGACCACCCTGCACGAGGAAGAGGATGTACCGCTGCGGGTTGCCGGGGTCCGGCTCGATGTACGTGCTGAAGATCCCCGCGACGCCCTCACGTTCCAGCGTTCCGGAAGTCTGCAGCAGGCTCGGGATGCCGGTGACCTGGTCGACGTACGTCAGCTGCGGCGCGATCGCCTCAGCACCCTTCGCCTCGATCGCCGCGGTGTCCATGAAGCTCGCGTACAGGTCGCCGATCTTGCGGGTCTCGGTGCCGGGCTCGGCATCCGTCGACTCCTCGATGATCGTCTTGACGTCCTTCTCGGCCTGCTCCGCGATGAGGTGGAACGACCCCCAGCGCGCCTTGTCCTCGGGGATCTCGGTGCGCTCGAGCCACGCGCCGTTGACGTGGCGGAACAGGTCGTCCTGCGGCCGGATGTCGGTACTCAGTTCGTCGAGTTGGATGCCGGAGGGAAGGGTGTTCTCGGTCATGCGTCCCACCCTATGGGCGCTCTCCGATCCGGGGCTCATTCCCTCGTGGTCGAGCACTCCTCGGGCACGGGGTCACCCGCGAACCTCGCCGCGGTCCACTCGATGAGCTCGTCGAGCAGCGGCGACGGGCGCTCGACGACGGCCGCATGCTCGTACCCGTCGTAGATCCGGTAGTCGACGACCTGACCGGCCCGGCACATCCGGTCGACGTATGCGGTCTGCGTTGCGACGGGGATGACGCTGTCGGCCCCGCCGTGGGCGATGAGCAGCGGCGCATTCTGGCGGAGCGGTGCCGCGTTGTCGCGCAGGTGGACGCCCAGCGGACCGGATGCCGGGGGTGTCGAGAACAGGCGAGGATCGCCGCTCATGCCGAGCGCCGCCGCGACCGAGACGACGATCGACGGGTCGGACAGGCAGCGCTCCGACATCTGCCGGAGCACCGTGTCGGCGCCCGGCCGCACGTAATCGTCGTACGAGACGTCGTCGTAGATCGCCGAGAACGACGCGAAGGCGTACGAGGCGAAGATGCTGCCGCCCGTGACGCTCGAGATGTTCTGCACGAGCGCGGGCGGGTCGCTGGCCGGCGCGAGCGCCGCGACCCCCTGCACGTACAGCTCGGGCGCGTACTCCCGCGCCATCGCCCCCGCCCACAGCGCGGCGCCGCCACCCTGCGAGTGCCCCCAGATGACCGTGCGGACGCCGAGGTCGGCATCCTGCAGTTCGCGGGCGGCGCGCACCGCGTCGAGCGACGCCGTCGCGCTGGGAGGACCGATGAGGTACGGATGCGGGCCCTCGGTGCCCAGCCCGATGTAGTCCGTCGCCACGACGGCCCACCCCTGCCGAATGATCGTCGGCAGGTTGTAGAGCGCGCCCGACCAGAGCCCGCGCGGCTGCAGCGACGGTGCGCAGTGCTCGGAGAAGCCGGTCGTGCCGTGGTTCCAGTCGATGATCGGCCACTGCCCGTCGCCCTCCTTCGGGACGACGACGACACCGCTCGCGACCCGCACCTCGCCGTCGACGCCGGTGGTCGTGTAGAGGATGCGCCAGGCCGTCGCCGACACCGGGATGCCGTTCGTGAACGGCTCGGCACGGATGAGGCGCCCCGGCTCCCCCGGCATGTCGCGAGGGGCCGCGTAGAAGTCGTCGACGACGGTCGATCCCTCGCGCAGCGGCACGGTGACGAGTGCGGTCGTGACGGCGAGCGCGACGGAGACGAGGGCGGTGACCGTGCGCCCCCAACGGCGCAGGCGCTGCGGCTGGTGGCGGAGCTCCCGCTCGGTGTCGCGGCGACGACGCACGCGCGTCCACAGATCGGCGACCCCGCTCATGATGAGACGCGCGCCGAAGACGACCGCGACGACGAGCAGGGTGATGTCGGGCCAGAACAGCGCCAGCACGCCGAAGATCACGCCCGAGACCGAGAAGGCGGCATCCGCGATGCGCGCATCGATCGTTCGCCCCTTCGCGAAGACCGCGATCACGCCGAGCGCACCCGCGACGAGCAGCAGGATGCCGACAAGGGTCGCCACGACGCGCACGGTGAGTCCCGGGGTCAGCAGGACGACGAGCCCGCCGACGAGCCACGCACCGCCCGTCAGCGTGCGCCAGCGCGGACGCGCCCCCTCCATGTCGCGCCCCGTCAGCTCGATGACGCCTGTGAGGACCATGCCGCCGCCGATCAGCCAGGCGAGGACGCCCAGCGCCGTCGTCGGCCGGATGACGATGACCACGCCGAGCACGACCGCCGAGGCCGCGACGACCAGGCGCACCCACTCGGGCAGGCGCGCGTAGAAGCGTCCGAGCGCGAGGCGCTGCAGCAGCCGCATCCGGTCCCTCCTCCGTGCGTCGGCGTCGATCCTCCACGTTAACGGCGTGGGCCGGATGCGCCCGAGTGCTCGACAGCGAGCGCATCGACGTGAGATGGCGCCCGCTACAGTGAGCGCCATGGGACGGGCCGGGACGACACGCGCCGGCGTGCGCGACGTCGCCGCGCGGGCGGGGGTGTCGACGCAGACCGTGTCGCGCGTCATCAACGACAGCCCGAACCTGCGCCCCGAGACCCGGGCCCGCGTCGAGGCCGCGATGGCCGAGCTCGGCTACCGCGTCAACAACGCCGCCCGCGCCCTCGGCACCTCGACGACCCGCACCGTCGGCGTCGTCGCCTCGGACGCGACCCTGTGGGGCCCCGGCGCCGGCATCGCCGCGCTCGACGCGGCTGCTCGCGAGGCGGACCGCTGGTTGGCGACGGCCTACGCGGATGCCGCGGACCCGGCATCCGTCACCGATGCCGCCCAGCGCCTGCTGTCGCAGGGGGTCGACGCGCTGATCGTCGTCGCCGCGCACACCGCGACGCTGCCCGCGCTGCGCGAGGTGGCGGGCG
>NZ_JAMXSA010000075.1:0-10292 GCF_024124465.1 Microbacterium sp. CnD16-F | reverse complement strand
GCGGCCGCCGACACCGCGTCGGGACTCGTTCCCGGCGAACCGTGCGCACGCGCCGCGGACGTCGCCTCGCGCGCGGGCGCATCGGTCTCCGCGTGTCGCATCGACGGCCTCATCGCCACGATCGAGGTCTCGATCGGCGTCGGCCCCCTGGACGCGCGGGCGCGCGCCCGCGCGGGCCCGCCGCCCGGCGCCGGGTGACGCGCCGGACCGCAACCGCTCCCAGCGTGCTCTTGACAACGCGGTGTGTATGGTGTGCAACGAAGAAAGGACCCCACGTGGCACAGGGCAAGAAGCTCGTCATCGTCGAGTCGCCGACGAAGATGCGCTCGATCCAGGGATACCTGGGTGACGGATACGAGGTCATGAGTTCGGTCGGGCACATCCGCGACCTCGCCGACAAGAAGGACATCCCGGCGGATCTGAAGAAGACCTCCGTCGGCAAGTACTCCATCGACATCGAGAACGACTTCACTCCTCTTTATGTGGAGAGCGACCGCGGCAAGAAGACGGTCGCCGAGCTCAAGCGCGCCCTGAAGAACGCCGACGAACTCCTGCTCGCCACCGATGAGGACCGCGAGGGCGAAGCCATCGCGTGGCACCTGCTCGAGACCCTGAAGCCCAAGGTCCCCGTCAAGCGCATGGTCTTCCACGAGATCACGAAGGACGCGATCCAGGCCGCGGTGAAGAACACCCGCGAGCTCGATCACGCCCTCGTCGACGCGCAGGAGACGCGGCGCATCCTCGACCGCCTCTACGGCTGGGACGTCTCGGACGTCACACGCCGCAAGGTGGGTCAGGGCACGAGCGCCGGGCGCGTGCAGTCCGCCGCGACCCGCATGGTGGTCGAGCGCGAGCGCGAGCGCATGGCGTTCGTGTCCGCCTCGTACTGGGACGTCGACTCGACCGCCGTGAAGGGCTCGGACTCGTTCGCGATCCGCCTCGCCCGCCTCGACGGCGCCCCGCTGGCGCGCGGCACCGACTTCGACGACACCGGTGCGCTGAAGAAGGCCGTCGTCGTCCTCAGCGAGGACCAGGCGCGCGAGCTGGCCGCAGCGCTCGAGGCGTCGGGCGCGGCATCCGTCGTCAGCGTCGAGGCAAAGCCCGGCACCCGCAGCCCCAAGCCCCCGTTCACGACCTCGACCCTCCAGCAGGAGGCCGGTCGCAAGCTCTCGATGAGCGCCAAGCACGCCATGGGCGTCGCGCAGCGGCTCTACGAGAAGGGGTACATCACCTATATGCGTACCGACTCGACCGCCCTGTCGGCCCAGGCGGTCACCGCGGCGCGCACGCAGGCCGTCGCGCTGTACGGCGACAAGGCCGTGCCCGCCAATCCCCGCAGCTACCGCAACAACGCGAAGAACGCGCAGGAGGCGCACGAGGCGATCCGTCCTTCGGGCGAGCACTTCCGCACGCCCAAGGAGGTCACCTCCGGCCTCGACCGCGACGAGCTGCGCCTGTACGACCTGATCTGGAAGCGCACCGTCGCCAGCCAGATGGCCGACGCGAAGTATGAGACGACGACCGTCGCGATCGACGCGGATGCCGCCGGTCGCACCGCGACGTTCACGGCATCCGGCACCGTCTACACGTTCAAGGGCTTCCTCGACGCGTACGAGGAGGGCCGCGACGAGAAGCGCCACGACAACGACCGCACCGACGACCAGTCGCTGCCGGCGCTCGCCGTCGGCGACGCACTGCGGCTGACCGACGTCGAGCCGAAGGGGCACGCGACGAGCCCCAAGCCCCGCTACACCGAGGCGTCGCTCGTCAAGGCGCTCGAGGAGCGCGGCATCGGCCGTCCCTCGACCTTCGCGAGCATCATCGACGTCATCCTCGACCGCGGCTACGTGTCCAAGCGCGGCCAGGCCCTCGTCCCCAGCTGGCTCGCGTTCAGCATCGTGCGGCTGCTCGAGGAGCACTTCGCCGATCTCGTCGACTACGACTTCACCGCCGCGCTCGAGGACGACCTCGACGCGATCGCCCGGGGCGAGCAGAACCGCGCCGCCTGGCTGCGCGAGTTCTACTTCGGCTCCGAGGACCACGTCGGCCTCCGCAACATCGTCGACAACCTGGGCGACATCGACGCGCGCGAGATCAACTCCACCAGGATCGGCGACGTCGCGGTGCTCCGCTTCGGCCGCTACGGTCCGTACCTCGAGGTCCCGGGCGACGACCCCGAGACGCCGCGGCGCATCAACGTCCCCGACGACCTCGCCCCCGACGAGCTCACGCCCGAGAAGGCGCAGGAGCTCATCGAGGCGCCCGTCGGCGGCGACCGTGTCCTCGGGCAGAACCCCGAGAACGGCCGCGACGTCGTCATCAAGGACGGTCGTTTCGGGCCCTACCTCGAAGAGGTGCTCCCCGAGGAGGAGGCGCCGGCCGAGGACGCGAAGCCCAAGCGCGGCGCGAAGAAGGCCGTGGCACCCAAGCCCAAGCGCGCCTCGCTGTTCAAGAGCATGTCGCCCGAGACGATCGACCTCGCGACCGCGCTGAAGCTCCTGTCGCTGCCGCGCGAAGTGGGTGTCGACCCCGAGTCCGGCACCGTCATCACTGCCCAGAACGGTCCGTACGGTCCGTACATCAAGAAGGGCACCGACTCGCGCAGCATCGCGAGCGAGGACATGATCTTCGACATCACGCTCGAGCAGGCCCTCGAGATCTACTCGCAGCCGAAGTACGCCAACCGCGCCGCGACCTCGCTGAAGGAGTTCGAGGCCGACCCGGTCAGTGGCAAGCCGATCCGCATCAAGGACGGCCGTTTCGGGGCCTACGTCACCGACGGCACGACCAACGTGACGATCCCGCGCGGTCAGACGCCCGACGACATCACCTTCGAGGTCGCCGTGCAGATGCTCGCCGACAAGCGGGCCAAAGGACCGGCGCCCAAGCGCACGACCCGCAAGCCCGCGGCGCGCAAGCCGGCGGCGAAGAAGAAGTGACCTCCGGGCTGTGGATCACCCTCGAGGGGGGTGACGGCTCGGGCAAGACGACGCAGGCGGCCCTGCTGGAGCAGTGGCTCCGCGAGCAGGGTCGCCGGGTCGTGCGCACGCGCGAACCCGGCGGCACCGACGTCGGCGTCCTCATCCGCGACATCGTCCTGCACCACCGCGGCGACATCGCGCCGCGCGCCGAAGCGCTCCTCTACGCCGCCGACCGCGCCCACCACGTCGCGACCCTCGTGCGGCCGGCGATCGAGCGCGGCGACGTCGTCCTCCAGGACCGCTACCTCGACAGCTCGGTCGCCTATCAGGGCGCCGGCCGCGTGCTCGACGGAGGGGAGATCCGCGACCTGTCGCTGTGGGCCACGGAGGGTGCGCTCCCCGACATCACGGTCCTGCTGGATGTCGATCCGGCGACGGCGCGCGGACGATTGGATGCCGCCGACAAGCCGTTCGACCGGCTCGAAGCCGAGAAGAGCGCGTTCCACGAGCGCGTGCGCGCGGCGTTCCTCGCGCTCGCGGAAGCCGATCCGGACCGCTTCCTCGTCGTCGACGCGACGCGGGCGATCGACGAGATCGCGGCGGAGATCCGCTCCCGCGTCGCCCCGCACCTGTCCTGAGCGTCCCCGGCACCTCGTAGGCTGAACGGCATGACCGCCTCCACCGACGTGCTCCCGTGGGGCGAGGTCTGGGGTCAGGACGAGGCCGTCGCGCAGTTGCGGTCCGCGGCATCCGACCCCTCCCAGCTGGCGCACGCGTGGCTCATCACCGGACCGCCGGGATCGGGCCGGTCGACCCTCGCGTACGCGTTCGCGGCGGCGCTCATCGCCGAGCCGGGCGACGAGAACGCGATGCGGCAGGTCATGGCGCGGACCCACCCCGACCTCGCGGCCCTCCGCACCGAGGGCGTCATCATCTCGATCAAAGAGGCGCGCTCGCTCGTCGAACGGTCCTACTTCTCGCCGTCGCTCGGGCGCTACCGGGTCATGGTCATGGAGGACGCCGACCGCATGGTCGAGCGGACGAGCAACGTCCTGCTGAAGGCCCTCGAGGAGCCGCCCGAGCAGACCGTCTGGATCCTCTGCGCGCCGAGCGACGCGGATCTGCTCCCCACGATCCGCTCGCGCGTGCGCATTCTGCGGCTGCGCGAGCCCGACGTCGCCGACGTGGCCCGGCTCATCGTCCAGCGGACGGGCGTCGATGACACCGTGGCCGAGCAGTCGGCCCGGCTCGCACAGCGCCACATCGGCATGGCGCAGCGGTTGGCGACGGATGCGGCATCCCGTGAGCGTCGCGAGCGCACCCTCCGCGCGGTGCTCCGCGTGCGCGGTGTCGGCGACGCGGTCGAGGTCGCTGCCACGATCGTGCAGTCCGCGACCGACGACGCGAAGGCGCTCACCGCGGAACGCGACGAGAGCGAGCGCGAGGCGCTGTTGCGCACGCTCGGGGTCGCTCCGGGCAGCGCCGTGCCTCCCGCCGTGCGCAGCCAGGTCAGCGCCCTCGAGGACGAGCAGAAACGGCGCGCGACCCGCAGCCTGCGCGACGGGATCGACCGGGTGCTGACCGACCTCGAGTCGCTCTACCGCGACACGCTCATGCGGCAGTTCGGCCGCGAGACCGAGCTCATCAACCGCGAGCTCACGCCCGACATCGAGGCGCTCGCGGCGGCGTGGACGCCGCAGCACACCCTGACCGTCCTCGACGCCATCGCGCTCACGCGCACCAACCTGCAGGGCAATGCCGCCCCCGCCCTGGCCCTCGAGAGCATGCTGATCACCGTCGCGACGGGGCGCGCGGCGTGATCCGCGGCGTGCTCCGCCGCGCGGCGGCCGCCGTCCTGGCGGCCGGTCTCGCGGCGATGCTCGCCGGCTGCACCCCGAGGACGCCCGTCGCCCCCGACCGCGCGCCGGTGGTCTCCGGCGCCCCCGCCGGCTTCGAGGACTATTACGGCCAGGACGTCGCGTGGGAGCAGTGCACCGGCTTCGACGACGGGGGCTACTTCTGCGGCACGATCACCGCGCCGCGCGACTGGACCGACCCCGACGCCGGCGACCTCGACCTCGCCGTCATCGTCCGCGTCGCCTCGAACGGCGAGTCGAAGGGGTCGCTGTTCGTCAACCCCGGCGGACCGGGTGCGAGCGGCGTCGACATGGTCCGGCAGTCGGCGGGTTTCGCCGTCGGGCCGAAGCTGCTGCA
The DNA here is from genome assembly GCF_024124465.1 of Microbacterium sp. CnD16-F. Classification (NCBI taxonomy): domain Bacteria; kingdom Bacillati; phylum Actinomycetota; class Actinomycetes; order Micrococcales; family Microbacteriaceae; genus Microbacterium; species Microbacterium sp. CnD16-F. Next base: position 5,157 of record NZ_JAMXSA010000075.1, on the reverse strand, counting down.
GTCGTACGACGTCGTCGGCTTCGATCCGCGCGGGGTCGGACGCTCCACGGCGGTGCGCTGCCTCGACGCCGCCGCGATGGACCGGTACCTCTTCGACATCCCCGCCGCCCCGCGCGGCACGCCCGAGCGCGCCGGCGAGCAGCGGCAGTCGGCCGCCGCGTTCGCCCGCGCCTGCGACGCGAACAGCGGCGGCATCCTGCCCTTCATCACCACCGAGAACGCGGCCCGCGACCTCGACCTCATGCGCGCTGTGCTCGGCGACGAGAAGCTCGCCTACCTCGGGTACTCGTACGGATCGTTCCTCGGCGCGACGTACGCGAAGCTCTTCCCGCAGAACGTCGGCCGGGTCGTCCTCGACGGCGGACTCGACCCGTCGATCCCGGGCGCGATCGTCGGCGCGCGACAGGCCGCCGGTTTCCAATCCGCGCTCGACGCCTATCTGACCTGGTGCCTCGCCGGCTCGGACTGCCCGTTCGACGGGGCGCAGGACGCGGCGCAGCAGCAGCTCGAGGACGCGCTCGCCGCCGTCGAGGCGTCCCCGCTGCCGGCCTCGGACGGGCGGATGCTGGGGGCCGATGCGCTCGTGATGGGCATCATCTCGGCGCTCTACAGCGAGGGCAGCTGGGCGACGCTCTCGTCGGCGCTCACCGCGGTCCTCGAAGGCGATCCCGACGAGATGTTCGCCCTCGTCGACCGCTACTACAACCGCTACGACGGGTCGTACCTCGACAACTCGACGGAAGCGTTCTCGGCATACAACTGCATGGACTACCCGGCCGACCCGGCCGACGTCGTCGCGGAGGCGGAGGCTCAGGTCGCCGAGGACGCGCCCACCTTCGCGCCGTACTGGAGCTCCGACGTCGACCTTTGCGACGAATGGCCCTACCCGCCGACGGGCTCACGCAGCGAGATCACCGCCGACGGGGCGGCGCCGATCCTCGTCATCGGCACCACGAACGACCCCGCGACCCCCTACGAGTGGTCGGCGGCCTTGGCCGAGCAGCTGAGCTCCGGCATCCTGATCACGCGGGTGGGGGAGGGGCACACAGGGTTCAACAAGGGGAACGCCTGCGTCGACGACACCGTCGTTGCGTACGTCGAGGACGGCGAGGTGCCCACCGGCGACGTCCGCTGCGACGCCGGATAGAGCCGCGTTCGCACCATCCCCTCGGACCCTGTAGGATCGATGATCGTGCAACGCGCGAGCGAAGCGCGCCACCTTAGCTCAGACGGCAGAGCGATTCACTCGTAATGAATAGGTCAAGGGTTCGATTCCCTTAGGTGGCTCCAGAACAGAGGACACACGGGTGACACAGGCCCTCGATGCGATTCTCGAGATCTTCTCGTGGGTGGGCTTCGGGGCTGCGGTCGTCTTCGGGATCGCCGCCGTCGTCGTGTGGGCGTCCGACGGCACTTGGCTCCCCGCGGACGCGTACCTCGACGAGGACGGTCGCACCCTGCGGTGGCTCGACGACGCCGGCGAGGTGAACGCCGCAGAGCTGTCTGCTCACGACCGCGATCACCTCGGGGCAGGCGGCACGGCGCGCATCTGGTATCGCCACGGCTGGCGCGATCGCATGCGGTTCACGAGGCGTCCGCCCGTCCTGCGACTACTGGTGGGGCTCGCGATCGGCGGCGGTGTCCTGGGCGTCGTGACGGTGCTCGCCTCGGTGGTCGTCTTCTTCCTGCGATCCTGAGATTGTTGCAAAAGCGTATATCTAGATAAGCTAGGTATATGTCCTCCGCATCGACACCCTCACGCTGGCTGCGCATCGCGCTTCCACTCGTCCTCGTGGTCATCTGGCTCGCCGGGGGATCCATCGGCGGCCCCTATTTCGGCAAGGTCGAAAAGGTCTCGACGAACGACCAGTCGACCTTCCTGCCGCAGAGCGCCGAGTCGACGCAGGTGCAGGAGCGCCTCGACGACTTCCTCGGCGGCGACGCGATCCCGGCGCTCGTCGTCTTCGAGGGCACCGGCAGCCTCGACGGCGCCGACCTCGAGGGCGTGCAGACCGTCGCCGACGAGATCGGTGCACTCGAGGGCGTCCTCGAGGTCTCGCCCGCCATCCCGTCCGAGGACGGCGGGGCGGCGCAGGTGGTCGTCTCCATCAACGCCTCGGCGGAGGTCACCGACATCGTCGGCGAGGTGCGCGAACTCGTCGCGGCGGACGCTCCCGACTCCCTGCAGGCGTGGGTCACGGGTCCGGCCGGCTTCACCGCCGACCTCGCGACCGGCTTCACCGGCATCGACGGCCTGCTGCTTCTCGTCGCGCTCGGCGCCGTGTTCGTCATCCTCGTGGTCGTCTACCGTTCGCCGCTGCTGCCGATCCTCGTGCTGCTGACCTCGGTGTTCGCGCTCTGCGTCGCCCTCCTGAGCGTGTGGTGGCTCGCGAAGGCGGGGATCGTCGTCCTCAACGGTCAGGTCCAGGGCATCCTCTTCATCCTCGTCATCGGCGCCGCGACCGACTACGCCCTGCTCTACGTCGCGCGCTTCCGGGAGGCGATCGGGGAGGGCCGCCGGAGGTGGGATGCCGCGACCGCCGCCTGGAAGGGGTCGATCGAACCCATCCTCGCCTCGGGCGGCACGGTCATCGCGGGCCTCCTCTGCCTGCTCCTGAGCGACCTCGCGAGCAACCGTGCCCTCGGCCCCATCGCCTCGATCGGCATCGCGTTCGCGATGCTGTCGGCGCTGACCTTCCTGCCCGCGCTCCTCGCGCTCGTCGGGCGCGCGGCGTTCTGGCCGTTCATCCCGAAGACCGGCATGGCGGAGCTCCCCGCCGACCTGACGCAGCCCATCCGCGGGCTGTGGGCGAAGCTCGCACGGTTCGTCGCGCGCCGCGCGCGGGTCGTCTGGATCCTCTCGACGGTCGTGCTGCTGGCGGCATCCGTCGGTGTCACCCAGCTGAAGGCGGACGGCGTCCCCGCCAGCGAACTCGTGCTGGGGGAGTCCCCAGCGCGGGACGGCGGGGTCGTGCTCGCCGAGCACTTCCCGGCGGGGTCGGGCAGCCCGCTCTACGTCATCGTGTCCGAGGGCGACGCCCCCGAGGCGGCCGAGCTCGTCGCCGGTCAGGACGGGGTCGACTCCGTCGGTGTGGTGGCCGCTGACACGCCCTCGGGGCAGGCCGCCGTCAGCGTCGAGGGCGGCGAGCTCGTCCTGGCGCCGCAGGGCCCTCCCGGGACGCCGGCCCCCGAGCCGACCGTGGACGGCGGCGACGTCATGCTCGTGGCCACCCTCTCGGACGCGGCGGACTCTCTCGAGGCCGAGCAGACGGTGCGCGAACTGCGAGCCTCCCTCGCCGACGCGCCGTTCGAGGGGATCGTCGGCGGCACCACCGCCGTCGACCTCGACACCAACGACACCTCGATCCGCGACCGGACGGTGATCATCCCCGTCATCCTCGTCGTCGTGCTGCTGATCCTCATGCTGCTGCTGCGCTCGGTGCTCGCACCGGTGCTGCTGATCCTCAGCGTCATCGTGTCGTTCGCGGCGGCGCTGGGCGTGAGCGCGCTCGTCTTCAACGACGTGTTCGGGTTCCCGGGCGGCGATCCCGCCGTGCCGCTCTACGGCTTCGTCTTCCTCGTCGCCCTCGGCATCGACTACAACATCTTCCTCATGTCGCGCGTGCGCGAGGAATCGCTGGTCCACGGGACGCGCCGCGGCATCCTCCGCGGACTCGTCGCGACGGGCGGGGTGATCACCTCGGCGGGCCTCGTGCTGGCGGCGACGTTCGCGGCGCTCGGCGTGATCCAGATCCTCTTCCTCGTCCAGCTCGCCTTCATCGTCGCCTTCGGCGTGCTGCTCGACACCTTCGTCGTCCGCTCGCTACTGGTCCCGGCCCTCGCGTACGACATCGGCCGGAAGATCTGGTGGCCCTCGAAGCTGTCCCGTGTCGATGCGGGCGACGCTTCGGCGGATGCCGCACCCGAGGAGATGACGCGCGCCGAGTACCGCCGCACGCTCGACGCGTGAGGGACGCCGTCAGTCGGCCGAGCGGCGGCGGGCGACGAGCGCGGCGACGAGGCGCCATCCCACCAGCAGCAGGAGCAGGACGGATGCCGCGACGATGACGAAGGCGACCTGCACGCCCTGACCGGAGAGGGCGCGCAGGATCATGCCGCCGACGACGGTGACCGCCCACACCGGGATGCCGGTGCGCACCACCGCGAGCGGGGCGCGCCAGGCGAGGGCCACCAGCCAGCCGGCCACGAGGGCGGAGACGAAGGGCCCCGCCGTCGTCGCGAGACCCGTGAACGGCGCCTCGGAGTGGCTGGCCCGTCCGATCGCGGCGAAGACCGTCACCAGCACGACGTCGAGGCCGAGGGCGGCGAGGATGCCTGCGGTCGAGCGGCGGTCGCGGACGGGGACGGTCATGCCGCCAGCGTAGCCGCCGCCCGCGACACGGAGATGACCGCCGGCCCCGCGCCGTCGTACCCTCGTCACATGACCCGAGCGCTGTTCATCGTCGATGTGCAGAACGATTTCACCGAGGGCGGGGCCCTGGGCGTCGACGGAGGGGATGCGGTCGCCGCAGCCATCACGTCGCACCTGAGAGCCCACGCCGCCGACTACGACCTCATCGTCGCCTCGCGCGACTGGCACGACGGCGACGGCGACAACGGCGGGCACTTCGCCGCCGAGCCCGACTTCGTCGACTCGTGGCCCGTGCACTGCGTCGCGGACACCCCGGGCGCGGATTACGACCCCGGCCTCGACACGAGCGCGGTCACGCACCACGTCAAGAAGGGGCAGGGCCGGCCCGCCTACTCGCTGTTCGAAGGCGTGACGGATGCCGGTGAGAGGGTCGCGGACCTGCTGACGGCGCACGGCGTGATCGACGTCGACGTCACCGGGATCGCGACGGATCACTGCGTCCGGGCATCCGCCCTCGACGCGATCGCGCACGGGCGACGGGTGCGCATCCTCACCGACCTCATCGCCGGCGTCGCGCCCGCCCCCAGCGAAGCCGCGCTCGCCGAACTCGCGCACGCCGGTGCCGAGCTCGCCTCGTCGACGGGCGACCGCGACGAGAGCGGCCGGTGAGCCGCCAGGCGCCCGCGGGCTGGTACCCCGACCCGGGCGAGCCGGATCAGCTGCGATGGTGGGACGGCACCGAGTGGGCGACCGACACGGTCGCCCCGCGCACGTCCGTCGCGGTC
>NZ_JAMXSA010000074.1:0-10678 GCF_024124465.1 Microbacterium sp. CnD16-F | reverse complement strand
GCGGCCGCGGAGCCGACGGGCAGGCGATCGGCGGCCGCCACGCCCTGCGCGGCCAGGGTGTCGTCCCCCGCGTCGCTGGGGACGATCGCGCGCACCTCGCATCCGGTGGGCGCCGTCGTGACCAGCGCGGCGGCCAGCTCCCGGGCGGCAGTCGCGAGGTCGGGCCCGGTGCCGGGAGCGGACGGGTCGAACACGACCCGCAGTGTGGTCGTCATCGGAACTCCCCCTGTGCGCTCACGGCGCGGTCGTCGGTGTCGGCGTCGGCGGGTGCAGGAGCGCCTGGACCTCGCCGCGAATCTTCGCCCAGTCCTCGGCGGTGGGGTCCTCCGGATCGATGCCGACCCCCTTCGGCGTCAGCTCGAGGTCCTGGACCTTCTGGTCCTTCGCCTTCACGCCGAGATCGACGAGGAAGGGGAGCAGGGACTCCGGGATGTCGGTCTGCACGAGGTTCTTGCCCGCCGCCACGACCTCGCTGAAGCGGGTCGCGACCGTCGACGGGGTCGCCTGGGCGAGGATCGCGGTCTGGAGCTCCCGCTGGCGCCGCATCCGGTCCCAGTCGCTGGTCGTGTACCGCGATCGCGCGTACCACTGCGCGGTCTCGCCGTCCATGACCTGGGTGCCCTTCTCGATCCATCCGGTCGCCCATTCCTCGGCGGGCTGACCCTCGAAGCGCGGGCCGGGGCCTTCGGGGAGGCGTTCCTTGACCGTGATCTCCACGCCGCCGAGCGCGTCGACGAGGTCGGCGAACCCGTGCATGTCGATGAAGATGTGGTACGGGATCTCGATGCCGAGGATCCCCTCCGCGGCGTCCTTCGTCGCTTCGACGGCCGGGGTCGAATTCTGCGTGGCGGCATCGGGGTAGAGGCTCGCCCCGCGATCCTCGCGGCACACCTCGACGGCGTTCATCAGCTGGTTGATGCCCGACGACCACCCGCACGTCGACGAGGTGTGGCCCTCGAACCCGTCGGGGTACAGGTCGCGCATCGGCCCGTCCGAGAAGGGGACGTGACGGAGGTCGCGCGGGATGCCGAAGATCGTCACCGCGCCGGAGTCCGCGTTCACCGACACCACCGAGATGCTGTCGAAGCGCATGGAGTCGCGTCCCTGCCCGCTGTCGGCGCCGAGCAGGAGGAAGTTGTAGTAGCCGTCCGACGGGGGCACGCTCGGGCCGGAGGCGAAGATCGACAGCCCGGAGCGCAGCGGCGCGACGACCCATTGGGCCGTGTATGCGGCCGCCGAGGCGGGAACGAGCGCGAGGACCAGCGCGACGATCGACACGGCGGCGCGGGTGCGTCCGGGCACGCGCCGCAGCCGAGCGAGCCGGAGCGTGTCGATCGTCAGGACGACCCACAGCGCGGCGTACGCCCAGAGCAGCACCTGCGCGAAGGTCAGCGTCCACCACGATGCGACGAGGGTCGTCAGCATCGAGCGCCACATCAGCGCCAGGAGCACCGTCGTGAAGAGGAACACCCACATCACGATCGTCGAGATGAGGCCGACGCGGCCCAGACGTCGACCACCCGCGAGGATCTGCGCGGACCCGGGAAGGAGGAAGTTGGATGCCACGAGCCACCACGCGCGCCGCGACATCATGCCGGGGGCCGAGGCATCGGGGTTGCGGAGCGGACGCTCTTCGACGAGAGCACGGCCGGGCGACGAGGTCGCCCGCGGCGGGCTCAGGACGCTCACCGGAGCTCCCCCACCGGGCGGCGGCTCACAGGGAGTCCTTCAGGCGGCGGTTCTTCTCCTCAACCTGCACTTCGAGGTCGGCGGCGTAGGCGGCGACGCGGTCGGCGACCTCGGGATCGGCCGAGCCGAGCAGGCGCACGGCGAGCAGGCCCGCGTTCTTCGCCCCGTTGATCGAGACCGTCGCGACGGGGATGCCGGCGGGCATCTGCACGATGCTCAGCAGGGAGTCGAGGCCGTCGAGGGTGGACAGCTGCACCGGAACGCCGATGACCGGGAGCGTCGTGACCGAGGCGAGCATGCCCGGCAGGTGCGCCGCGCCGCCGGCACCGGCGATGATCGCGCGCAGGCCCCGCCCACGCGCCTCGCGGCCGTAGCGCAGCAGCTTGTCGGGCGTGCGGTGGGCGGACACCACCTCGACCTCGTGAGGGATGCCGAAGTCGGTCAGCGCCTGCGACGCGTCGGACATCACACGCCAGTCCGAATCGGATCCCATCACGACGCCGATGAGCGGAGCGGTCGATGAGTGCAGGGGGCTGTTCACCCGATCAAGGCTAGGCGCGCGAGCCTGGAGAACTCCGGAACGGCACGGGTCAATCGAGGAAGAACGCCGCCGCCGCGCGCGCTTCGTAGACGACCGTGTCGAGGTCGTCCCCGGCCACGTTGACGTGCCCGACTTTGCGCCCGGGGCGGGGGTCCTTCCCGTACGTGTGGACCTTCGCCGAGGGGTGCGCGGCGAGCGCGTCGGGGAGCCGCTCACCGAGGGTCCCCTCGGCCGGGCCGCCGAGGATGTTGACCATGACGGCGTGCGGTGCGCGCATCGCGGTGTCGCCCAGCGGCAGGTCGAGGACGGCGCGCAGGTGCTGCTCGAACTGGCTCGTGATGGAGCCGTCCTGGGTCCAGTGCCCGCTGTTGTGCGGACGCATGGCGAGCTCGTTCACGAGGAGCCGCTCGTCGCCGGTCTGGAACAGTTCGACGGCGAGCATGCCCGTCACCCCCAGGCCCGTCGCGATCGCCTCGCCGATCTCGGCGGCGACGTCCGCGAGGCGGCCGGCGGAGTGCGGTGCCGGCGCGATCGCCTCGGCGCACACGCCGCCCTGCTGCACCGTCTCGACGACCGGGTAGACGAGGAGTTCGCCCGAGGGACGGCGGGCGACCTGCTGGGCGAGCTCACGGGTGAAGGGGACGAGTTCCTCGGCGAGCAGCGCCGCTCCGTCCGCCAGGCGGTCGAGCCAGTCGGCGGCCTCGGCGGAGGAGGAGACGACGCGCACACCCTTGCCGTCGTATCCGCCGCGCGGCGTCTTCACAACGGCGCGGCCGCCGTGGTCGGCGATGAAGGCGTCGAGGGCCGCGGCATCCGTCACGGCAGCCCAGTCGGGCTGCGGCAGACCGAGCTCGGCGAGCTTCGTGCGCATGTCGATCTTGTCCTGCGCGTAGGCGAGCGCGTCGGGACCGGGGTGTACGGCGACACCGGCGTCCACGAGGCCGCGCAGCACGTCCTGCGGGACGTGCTCGTGGTCGAAGGTGATGACATCGACGTCCTTCGCGAACGCGAGGACGGTGTCGAGGTCGCGGTAATCGCCGACCGCGGTCGCCGCGAGAGCGGCGGACATCCCGGGCTCCTCCGCGAGGACCCGGACGCCGAGTCCCAGTTCCACAGCGGGCGCGATCATCATCCGCGCGAGCTGACCGCCTCCGACGATTCCGACCTGCAGTGCCATGCGTCTCCTCCCGACCCCGACATTCTCGCGCATCCGGGCGGGCGCCCGCAGACGCTCAGTCGTCCGTCGCGATGACCGGGACGCTGTGCGAGTCGCGGTGGGCGAGGATCTGGCTGACTTCGACCTGGTCCGACAGCGTCTCGTGCACGAGACGGACCGAGGGGACATCGACGAGCCGCACCGGTTCGTCGACCCCGTTGGCGAGGATCAGGGTGCCGCTCCCCCACAGCCGCTGCACCGGACCCCGCCGTTCGGAAATGGTGTAGCCGCGGGCGTGCGGGATGTCGACGCGGCGACGCTGGACGAGACCCGTCCGCTCGATGACGCGCCGCGTGGTCACGGTGTAGGTGTGCGACAACCACCGCAAATAGGGCACGGCTGCGAGCAGCAGCACCACGAGCCCGGCGGCGGCCCACAGCATCCAGTCCTCCCACGGCGACGGGAGGTTGCCGCTGACGTAGCCCGTCGTCCCCGCCACGGCGATGAGCACGATCGCAGGCCACAGCAGTCGGCGTCCGTGCCGGCGGAAGCGCGCGATCACGAGCTCGGGTGCGGCGGCACCCGGAGCGGGCGTCCGCGGACGACCCGGATACGCGGTCGGCTGGCTCACGGGACCATCATGGCGCGACGACGGATGCCGGGTGCGCCGACGCGCCCACCGTCACCGGACGTGCACGACGTCGCCGGCGGACACGACGTGCGCGACGCCCGCGGCCTCGACCACCAGTCGCCCCTCATCGTCGATGCCGGTCGCCCTGCCGATGAGGGAGGAACCGTCGGGAAGGGAGACGGAGACGTCGCTGCCGACAGTCGTGCACGCGTCGCGGACCGCCTTCGTCGCAAGGCCCGCGGCGGTGCCGCCCACGGCGAGGTCGGCGATCCCGTCGCGGAGTCTCGTGAGGTAGTCCGCGAGCAGCTGATCCTCGTCGGCGGTGCGGCCGAGTGCCGCGAACGAGGTGGCGGTCGGCACCGGCAGTTCCGCGGCGGTCATCCGGGTGTTGACGCCCGCTCCCACCACGACGGCGTGCGGATCGCCGGGCATGACCTCGGCGAGGATGCCGCAGATCTTGAGGCCCCCGACGAGGACGTCGTTCGGCCACTTGAGTCCGACCTCGCGGTCCTCCAGCTGCGCCCGGACGGCCGCGGTCATCGCCGCGCCCGCGATGAGGGGGATCCACCCCCGCTGCGCGACGGGGACCGCCTCGACCCGCAGCAGGGCCGACACCGCGAGCGCGGAATCCGGCGGCGTGACCCACGTGCGGTCGAGGCGACCGCGGCCGGCCGTCTGGTCGCGGGTCACCACGGCGGAGAGGTGCGGATGACCGTCGGGGTCGTCGAAGGCGTCCTTCAGGAGCTTCTTGTTGGTCGAGTCGACGCTCGGGGCGACGTGGAGGCGGGGGCTGACCGCGGCGGCGCGGGGATAACCGTTCTCGGGGATCGACATGCCGCCCACCCTAGACGCGGCCGCGTCGAGCGCCGGGCGGCTTGACAGCCGACATCCTGAGGGATGCCACAGCGGATCCGCGCGGCGATTGTCGCCTGTATCCAACGCCGCCGGGACCGCGCTCGCTAGGGTGGAACGCGTGACCGATCAGCCCGACCTCTTCACGACCGCCGGCAAGATCGCCGACCTCCGTGCCCGCTACGAAGAAGCCGTCGTCTCCGCCGAGGAGACCGCCCGCGCCAAGCAGGGCGCGAAGGGGAAGCTCACCGCCCGCCAGCGGATCGAACTGCTCGTCGACCCGGGCTCCTTCGTCGAACTCGACGAGTACGTCCGGCACCGGACGACCGCCTTCGGCATGGACCGCTCCCGCCCCTACGGCGATTCGGTCGTCACGGGGACCGGCACGATCCACGGCCGCACGGTCGCGGTGTACTCGCAGGACTTCACGACCTTCGGCGGATCGCTCGGCGAGGTGGCCGGCGAGAAGATCATCAAGGTCATGGAGTTGGCGCTGCGCAGCGGCATCCCTATCATCGGCATCCTCGACTCCGGCGGCGCGCGCATCCAGGAGGGTGTGGTCGCGCTCGGCAAGTACGGCGAGATCTTCCGCCTGAACACCGCGGCCTCGGGCGTCATCCCGCAGATCTCGCTGATCATGGGACCCGCCGCCGGCGGCGCGGTCTACTCCCCCGCCCTCACCGACTTCGTGATCATGGTCGACAAGACGAGCCAGATGTTCGTCACCGGCCCCGATGTCATCAAGACCGTCACCGGCGAGGACGTCGGCATGGAGGAGCTCGGCGGCGCGCACACCCACAACACCCGCTCGGGTGTCGCGCACTACCTCGCCGAGGACGAGGACGACGCGATCGACTACGCGCGCACCCTCATCAGCTTCCTGCCCGACAACAACATGTCGGATGCCCCGGGGTACGAGTCCGGCTTCGAGTTCGAGACGACCGACTCCGATCGCGTCCTCAACACGGTCATCCCGGACTCCCCCAACCAGCCCTACGACATCCACGAGGTCATCTCGCACATCGTCGACGCGGGCGACTTCCTCGAGGTCCAGCCGCTGTTCGCGCCGAACATCGTCATCGGCTTCGGTCGCATCGAGGGGCGGACGGTTGGCATCATCGCGAACCAGCCGTCGCAGATGGCGGGAACGCTCAACATCGACGCGGGCGAGAAGGCGAGCAGGTTCGTCCGGTTCTGCGACGCGTTCTCGATCCCGATCCTCACCCTCGTCGACGTCCCCGGCTACCTCCCCGGCACCGACCAGGAGTGGACCGGCGTCATCCGTCGCGGCGCGAAGCTGCTCTACGCCTATGCGGAGGCGACCGTCCCGCTCGTCACCGTGATCCTCCGCAAGGCCTACGGCGGCGCGTACATCGTGATGGGCTCCAAGCAGCTCGGCGCCGACATCAACCTCGCGTGGCCGACCGCCGAGATCGCCGTCATGGGCGGTCAGGGTGCGGTCAACATCCTGTACCGCGGCGAGATCAAGCGCGCCGAGGAAGCCGGCGAGGACGTCGCCGCCGTGCGCACCCGCCTCGCCAACGAGTACACGTACAACGTCGCCTCCCCCTTCCTCGCCGCCGAACGCGGTGAGCTCGACGGGATCATCGAGCCGGCGCAGACCCGCGTCGCCGTCGCGAAGGCGCTGCGCGCCCTCCGCGGCAAGCGGGCGAGCCAGCCGGCCAAGAAGCACGGGAACATTCCGCTGTGAGCGAGTCGGACGACGCACGCCCGGATGCGACGCACCTCCAGGTGCGGCGCGGTTCGGCGACTCCCGAGGAGATCGCCGCGGTGATCGCCGTCGTCAGCGAGTCGCTGGCCCAGGAGGCGAGCACCGCGGTCGCGGACGAGCCGACCGTGTCGGCGTGGCGGATCTCGGCCCGCGGCGTCGGGAACGATCTGCGTCGCGACGTGCCGTGGGGCCGGTGGGCGGGCTGACGCCCGATTTGTCCCCCAAAGTACCTACAGACACGCTTTTCGCGATCAGAGAGACTAATAGCGCTGGAACGCTTCTGCGTTCTGTCGATCCGTATCCCTCAGAGCGCGGATCGGCATGTGCGGGTCGGTTTTCGGGTAACCACTCGCATGGCGAGGGGCGGGCGGCTTCGCCGCCCCTCGCCTCTTCTTTTCGGCGCGTCCTTTCGGCGCGGTGCCGTCAGGACGTCGGGCGATCGACCACCGGGCGCGGATGCGCGATCTCGTGCCAGAGGTCGACGACCTCGTCACCGTCCGGGTCGTCGCGTCGGCGGGACCGGCCCACGACCGTGACCGCGACGCGAGGGTGCGGCGACGTGCGGATGTAGATCCGCTCCGACGAGGCGCCGCGGAGGGCGTCGGCGAGCTCGGCTCGGATGCGGTCGAGCGCGGCCGGGCCGGCGGCATCCAATCCCCCCTCATCGAGGACGGTGACGGTGCTGCCGCGCAGCCGCGCCTCCTGCAGCCGCGCACGCACGGCCTCGTCGAGCAGGCGCGGCCCGCGCAGCTCGTCACGCAGGGATCCCTCCGCCAGCCGCGCCCTCTCGCGCTCGTCGGGCTCGAGGTCGCCGTCGGACTCGATCGTGCGGATGAGGAGGGGGCCGGCGACGGCGAGTGCCTGCTGCACGCGGACGCGACGCTCCCGTCGACGGCCCTCCTGGCTCGCGAGCCACTCGAAGGAGCGGCGCTGGATGCCGGTGAGTTCCGCCGTGTCGACGGCCGCCCGGTCGACCAATCGCGTCAGGAGCTGCGCGGCGACGACCCAGACGGCGGCGCCGACGAGTCCGAGGGCGAGGGAATCGAAGATGCCGATCCAGAACGACGACGACACCCCGAGCAGGACCACACCGATCCACGCCACGAGCGGTCGGCGCCGGACGACGACGACCGTCAGGAGCGCCCCGATGCCGCCGAGGCTCCACGTGGCGAAGGTCGCGCGACGGAGGTCCTCGCCGACCGCCGCCCAGGTCGCGAACGGCACGACGACCGCTGTGCCGAGGACCAGCAGGCACAGCCACAGCGGCAGCGAGGCACCGCGCGGAAGGCCGTCCGCGTCCGCCGCGACCGGAGCCGTCGCCGTCGGAGCCGACCGCGGCGTGAAGCCCCAGAACACGCAGAGCCAGGTGGTGACGAGGTACAGCGACAGGGCGGCGATGAACAGCGCCGGCTGCGCCACCGGCGCGGTCCACACGAGTCCGCCGACGGCGAGGTAGGCGGTGAAGACGACCGCGACGATCGAGAGTCCCGTCTGGACGCGCACGTTCATCGCGGGTACTCCCAGCGCAGTTCGGCCACGGTGCCCCGGCGCGAGCTGCGCACGAGCGCCTGCCCGCCCACCGCCGCGGTGCGGGCGACGATCGAGCCGCTGATGCCCAGGCGGTCCTCGGGGACGGCTTGGACGTCGAAGCCCGTGCCCGCGTCGACGACCCGGACGATGACCCGACGGTCGTCGGCGCTCACGTCGACGTACAGTCCGACCGCGTCGGCGTGTTCGACGGCGTTGACGATCGCCTGATCGGCAGCGAGGACGAGGGCGCGTGCGACCCGTCCCGGAAGCCGCGGAGCCCGCGGATCGACGGTGACGCGCAGGTCGAGGTCGAGATCGTGTTCCGCGGCCGCCCGGCGCAACCCGTCGACGATGAACGCCGGGTCGACCGGCTCGTCCGGGCCCTCCTCGGCTTCCCGGTCGGCGTTGGCGAGGCGGGTGAGCGCGTCACGTGCCATGCCCACGGCGAGATCGCGCTCGCGCGGCGTCGAGGCGCGCTCGGCAGCGATGAGCGCGGCGAGCACGCTGTCGTGCATGAGGGCAGCGACCGAGATCCGCTCCTGCTCCACCGCGTCGGCGGCGGCCGCCGCCGCGTACGAACGGACCGCTTCCTCGCGGGTGCGATCGAGGCGCTCGGCGAGCAGGCGCAGCATCCACCCGATCATGATCATGACGACGGCGAGGATGATCGCGTAGACCACCTGACGCGAGACGAGGATGACGCTCGCGCCGTCGACCCCGATCTGGATCAGTCGGACGACCCCGTAGAGGACCGGGACGAGGCCGCACCACACGTACTGCAACCACAGCGGGAAGACGAGGGCGGTCGCCACCGTCGCGACGTTGAGGAGGTACCAGATCCAGGGCTCCGCCGCCGCGCCGCCCTCCCGCCCCGCGGTCGCGAGCGGCCAGACGACCAGGACGAGCGGGAACACGATCGCGAAGACGGCGGCGGGCGCCCGGTAGAAGCGTCCGGCGACGCCGGCGGCGATCATGAGCGCCAGCGGGCCGAAGGTGACGACGCTGAGCACGAGGTTCCACGTCGGCGTCTCCTGCGTGGAACCGATCGCGTGGAACAGGGACTGGAAGCCCAGGATGGCGCATCCCACCGAGACGACGAGCGCGAGGATGCGCTCGACCCTCTCGCGGGAGAAGAAGGTCGAGTCGGGCGGGATCGTCAGCGTTCCCGCCGGTGCGACCTCAGCTGCCACCGGGTTCCTCCGCGACCAGGCCGTCCTCCATCGCGCGCCGCAGCAGATCCACCTTGGTGGGGGCGGGCCGACCGACCTCCACGTACTTCACGCGGACGCGGGTGATGTTCTCCTTCGCCGTCGAGTAGGCCACCCCGAGTCGCTCGGCGACCGTCTTGAGGGGCAGACCGGCGGCGTACAGACGCAGCACGTCGCGCTCGCGCGAGGAGAGCTGCGCGTCGGCGAAGGCCCGGTCGCCGTCGACGGCGGACGCCCACTCGACGTTGTCGAGCGCATGACCGCGGGCGACCGTGTCGATCGCCGCGATGACGTCGTCGATGCGCGACGCCTTGCTCACCACGCCCGCAGCCCCCGCGACCAGCGCCTCGCGGACGGCGGCCGGGCGATCGGCCACGCTGTGGATGATGACCGGCGAGCCGTCGTGGACGAGGCGGGTCACGTTCTCGGTCACGGTGGCCCCGTCCCCGAGCATGAGGTCGAGGACGACGACGTCCGCGGGGTTCTCCTGCGTGAGCGTCCGCCAATCGAGGTAGGCGGCCACGCTCTCGCCCGAGAAGACGACGCGCAGGTGGTCCGTGCGGCTGCACGCGGCCTCGAGGCCGAGACGCACGGATTCGTGGTCGTCGATCAAGGCGACGCGGATCATGCGCTCACCCTAGCCGTCACCGCGTCAACACGGCGATCGCCTCGACGTGGTGCGAGTGCGGGAAGAGGTCGAAGGCCCGCACCGCGGGCGTCGTGTATCCGTGCGCGGCGAAGGTGCCGAGGTCGCGGGCGAGGGCGACGGGGTCGCACGCGACGTAGACGATGCGCGCCGGTGAGAGGTCGACGAGCTGTTCGACGACGTCGCGTCCGGCGCCGGCGCGGGGCGGGTCGAGGACCACGGTGCCGCGCGCGAGCCGGGCGCGCTGCGCGGGGGTGGCCGTCTGGACGAGGTTTCCGAGCCACCGGTCGACCCGGCCGGTCTCCGCGCGGGCTCCGATCCACGCGGCGAGGTTCTCCCCCGCGTGCTCGGTCGCGCGGGCGTCGGACTCCACCGAGGTGATCCGGGTGGCGGGACCGCCGACATCGGCGACGGATGCGGCGAGCAGCCCGACCCCGCCGTAGAGATCGAGGTGCCATCCGTCGGGGTCGACGGCATCCGCGACGGCGTCGGCGACCGCGTCGTGCAGGGTGCCGGCGGCGAGGCGGTGGACCTGCCAGAAGCCGCCCGCATCGACGCGGAACTCCCGGTCGCCGACGGTCTCGACCACGACCTCCCGGGCCGCGGGGTCGACCGGCGCCGGGCGCCGGGAACGGCCGGGCTCGGCACGCGGGATCACGCGCACGCGCCCGTCGCCGGGCTGCACGAGGTCGA
>NZ_JAMXSA010000073.1:0-10858 GCF_024124465.1 Microbacterium sp. CnD16-F | reverse complement strand
TCCGCGGCAGAGGCATCGACAGCCTCCCCAGCATTCGCACCACCACCGACGAGACCCCTGGCTAGACTGCCCGCAACCGTTCACTTTTCGAGCGCCGAAAGTGACCAGGATTCACCCGCCGCCGACACGAGGATCATATATCGTGTCGTATTTGCTTCATTTCAGGTCTCAGTGCGACGAACGATTGGAGAGGGACATATGTGCTGAAGGTATCAATAACGTGAAAATAGGTATTTGACGTGCACTAATCGCGCCTGACAAGGTGAAAACATCGAAAACGGTTCAACGGAAGAACGGTCCCGAGGTAGACGGTGGAAGATCACAACAGACTTGAAGAACTACTCGCGCGTTCGGGGCAGGGGCCGTTGAGCGGCACCATCATCGCTGACTTCGGCAGGGTGCTGGCCGGGCCCTACTGCACTATGCTGCTGGCGGACATGGGGGCGACCGTCATCAAGGTCGAGAGTCCGATCGGGGACGAGACCCGTGCTTGGATGCCGCCGGAGCATGAGGGCAAGTCGACTTACTACCTCTCGATCAACCGGAACAAGCTGTCGATCGAACTGGACTTCAGCGACCCCGGGGATCTCGCGACCGCACGCGAGCTCGCAGCTCGCGCGGACGTCGTAATCGAGAACTTCAAGCCCGGCGGTCTCGAGAAGTTCGGGCTGGACTATCAGAGCGTGGCGGCTCAGAACCCGGACGTGATTTTCACCTCGATCACCGGGTTCGGTACCGCGGGCGGGGCGAGCCTTCCTGGATACGACCTGCTCGTCCAGGCTGCCTCCGGGCTCATGAGTCTCACCGGGGCGCCGGAGACCGAGCCGTTCCGTGCCGGCGTCGCGGTCGTCGATGTGTTCACGGGTATGCACGCCTGCATCGGTATCCTCGCCGCCCTCAACCACCGGCGAGTGACCGGTGAAGGGCAGCGGGTGGAGGTCAATCTGATGAGCTCGGCACTGTCGGGCCTGGTGAACCAGACCGGCGCTTACGCCATCGCAGGCGTCGTTCCGACCCGCATGGGCAACGAGCATCCGAGCATCTACCCTTACGAGCCGATCGCCACCGGAGACGGGGAGATCGTGCTCGCGATCGGCAACGACAGGCAGTTCCGGGTGCTCTGCCGGGAGCTCGGCACGCCTGAACTCGTCGAGGATCCGCGCTTCGCGTTCGCGCCCGACCGCAGCCGCAACCGACTCGATCTGCGTCCGCTACTCGAAGCCGCGCTCTCGCATGCGACCGCCACGGAGTGGTTCGAACGGCTCACCGCAGCGGGGATCCCGTGCGCGCCGATCCAGGACGTCGCAGCCGGTGTCCAGTTCGCCGAGCGCATCGGCCTGGATCCGATCATTCAAGCCGGATCCGGGGATGACTCTCTGTCCGGGATCCGCAACCCCATCACCTTCTCACAGACCCCGGCGACCTACGACAAGGCGCCCCCCGAGCTAGGCGCAGATACCGAGCTGGTGCGGCGCTGGCTCGCGGGCTCCTCGCCGCTCGCATCGATCTCAGCAAAGGAAGCAACAGCATGAGTGCACTCAACAGGTCAGGCGTCAACGTGGATTTCTACGGCGTCGAGGACTACCTCGGTGAGGAGGATCGCGCGCTCGTCGCGAAGGTGCGAGCCTTCGTCGATTCTGAGGTCACCCCGATCATCAACGAGTACTGGGAACAGGCGGACTTCCCGTACCAGATCCTCCCGAAGTTCGGGGAGCTTGGCATCATCGGCACCGCGATCGAAGGGTACGGCTGCCCAGGCCTGACCCGGTTGCAGGCGGGACTGGTCGCCATGGAGCTCTCCCGCGGTGACGGGAGCATCAACACGTTCAACGCCGTGCACTCCGGCCTCGCGATGGGGACGATCAACCTACTCGGCAGCGACGAACAGAAGCAGCGCTGGCTGACCCAGATGGCGAAGCTCGAGAAGCTCGGCGCGTTCGCGCTGACGGAACCCGATCACGGTTCCGACTCCGTGGCTCTTGAATCCAGCGCCCGCCTCGACGGCGACCACTACGTTCTCAATGGCTCGAAGCGGTGGATCGGCCTCGGCCACGTCGCAGATCTCGTCATCATCTGGGCGCGCGACACCGCCGACGACAAGGTCAAGGCGTTCATCCTGGAGAAGAACGAGGACGGCAGTTACCCGTCCGGATACCACGCGGAAGCCATCCAAGGGAAGATCGCCAAGCGCGCGATCCAGCAGGCGCAAATCACCTTCGAAGACCTTCGGATCCCCGCCGAGAACAAACTCGAAAAGTCTCAGTCGTTCCGCGATGTCGGGGCGGTGCTCAACCGCACCCGCAGCACCGTCGCCTGGGAATCGTTGGGACACGCGACCGCCGCCTACGAGGCGGCAGTGCAGTACGCGTCCGAGCGCGTCCAGTTCGGCAGCCCGATCTCACACTACCAACTCGTCCAGAACAAGCTCGCCAACATGCTCGCTGACCTTACAGCGATGCAGCTGGTCTGCTTCCGTGCCGGCGCCCTGCAGAACGAAGGCCGCCTAAGCAACGAGCAGGCCTCGCTCGCGAAGATGTTCACTGGCGATAAAGCGCGGCAGCTATGCCGCGATTCCCGCGACCTGCTCGGCGGCAACGGCTTGCTGCTCGAGAACCACGTCGCCCGCCATCTCACGGACATGGAAGTCGTCCACACCTACGAGGGCACCGATTTCATCCAGTCCCTGATCGTGGGCCGCGAGATCACTGGGGTCTCCGCGTTCAAGCGGTAAGGACGGAGCGAGATGGGCGAGTACATCGTCATAGGCGCAGGACTCGCCGGCGCCGCCACCGCGTGGCGTCTCGCCCAACGCGGGCAAGACGTGACCCTGCTGGAGCGGTCGGCACCAGCCAACCCGTACGGCAGTTCGCACGGCTCCGCGCGGATCTTTCGCTACGCCTACCCGAGCGAGCTCTACACAGGGCTCGTTATCCGTTCCAAGCCGCTGTGGGACGAACTCGAACGGGAGAACGGTGCACGTCTGATCGAACCCACCGGCGCCCTCGACCATGGCGCGGTGAACGATCCCGTCGGCCTCGCCCGTGTCCTGGACGCGCTGGGTGTCGAGCATGAGCTACTGCCAGAGGCGGAGGCGGGCTCGCGCTGGCCGCAGTACGGCTTCGACGGCGCGGTACTCTATCACCCCGGCGCTGGAGTGCTTGATGCCCGCAACACGGTCGAGGCGTTCGTTCGCCTGGCCGCCGCAACCGGGCGGGTCAGACTGCTCACGAACTGGACCGTCAGCTCTATCGAGCGGCGCACCGGCGGCTTCCGCGTCGAATCCACGGTCGGCGACGTCGTCGAAGGCGAGAAAGTGGTCGTCGCGGCCGGCCCGTGGCTTCCAACCCTTCTGGACTCGCTCGCTCTGCCTGCCGGGTTCATCCACTCACTGCCGTCTTTCGAAGTGCGTGAGGAGCAGGCGTTCCACTTCCCCTACCGCGACGCCGGCGCTTCCGGCGCACCCTATCCGGCTTGGCCGACGTTCATGCACGAGAACGAGACGGTCGACATCTACGGTCTGCCAGGCGGCCGCGACGCCGGATACCACGGCCTCAAGATCGCGCACTTCAATGGCGGAACCGTAATCCCGAGCATCTTCGACCGCACCGGCCAGATCCGGCCGGAGGCCAGGCAACGAGCTCGCGACTACGTCAAGGAATGGGTGCCCGGTGTCGAACCGGATTCCTACGCGGAAGCGACGTGCATGTTCACCAGCACGCCCAGCAGCGACTTTCTGATTGACGAGGCCGAAGGCATCGTCGTCCTGTCCGCCTGCTCCGGCCGTGGTGCGAAGTTCGCTCCGCTGCTCGGCGAGCTCGCCGCCGACCTTGCTACCGGCGCCGGGACCGTCCCTGACGAGTTCCGTGCCGCGTATCACTCCAGGCGCTCCGCAGCCTGACCCACCTTACTCACAGAAAGACCACGGTTCACCCCATGACCTCGACGTTCATCTACGATGCCGTCCGCACCCCTTTCGGACGCGCCGCCGGTGCGCTCTCCGGGATCCGCCCTGACGACCTCGCCGCGGTCGTCATGAAAGCCGCCGTCGAGCGCACCGGCGTCGATCCCGCACGTATTGAAGACGTGATCTTTGGAGACGCGAACCAGGCCGGTGAGGACAACCGCAACGTCGCCCGTTTCGGCGCCCTCCTCGCGGGCTTCCCCTCCTCGGTCACGGGCGTCACCGTCAACCGGCTTTGCGCATCGTCCGTGGAGGCCGTGATCCAGGGTTCCCGGGCGATCGAGTCGGGGGATGCAGAGCTGATCCTCGCCGGCGGCGTGGAGTCCATGTCCCGTGCGCCCTTCGTTCTCGAGAAGTCCCCGAAGCCCTGGCCGGCGGTCGGCAACCAGACGCTCTGGAACACTTCCATCGGGTGGCGCATGGTAAACCGGGCCCTGCCCAAGCATTGGACCATCTCCAACGGCGAGTCCGCGGAGAAGATCGCCCAGGAGTGGGGGATCACCCGTGAAGCACAGGACGCGTTCTCGGTCCGCTCGCATGAGCTCGCCGCGAAAGCGTGGGCGGAGGGCCGCTACGACGCCGAGATCGTGCAGGTGCCCGGCGCTGAGATGGCGCGCGATGAGGGCATCCGCGACGGCAGCACCGTTGAGAAGCTCGCCGGTCTCAAAGCGCTGTTCGCCGCCGACGGTACCGTGACGGCCGGGAACTCGTCCTCGATCAACGACGGTGCTTCCGCGGTGCTGCTCGGCGCCGAGGACGCCCTCGACGCCGAACCGCTCGCGCGGATTACCGGACGTGCCGCCCACGGCGTCGACCCGGACATCTTCCCGATCGCGCCGATCGAGGCCGCGAACAAGGCGCTGGCGCGCGCGGGACGGACCTGGGCGGACGTTGACCTCGTCGAGCTGAACGAAGCCTTCGCCTCACAGTCCCTGGCCTGCCTCAAAGGCTGGCCCGACTTCGACCCGGAGAAGCTCAACATCCACGGCGGCGCCATCGCCATCGGTCACCCCCTCGGCGCCTCAGGCGGCCGGATCATCGGTCACGCCGCCCACGAGCTCAAGCGCCGCGGCGGAGGAGTCGCAGTCGCCGCGATCTGCATCGGCGTCGGCCAAGGGCTCGCCGTTGTTCTTGAGCGGTAACTTATGGCCGTAGTGTCAATGCTGTTCAGTTCATTCGTCTCGGGTGGTACGCAGCTCAGAAGCTGCACTGGACTCTAAGCGGCCAGGTTACCTTTTGGCTGATTTAAGAGTACCTAATCAAACGGCTTTGGCCTCCGTCATGACCTTGCCAGCGTTGGATGGCAGAGGGGGATCTTGCTCAGAGCCGTACCGCAGCAAGCTCGATGAATGTAGGTGGTTCGCTGTCACACTCAGCAGCATGGGAGCGGCTTGAAGTTTGCAGGGTTCTTTCTTCGAGCTCATCTTCCGACTCACATATCTTGCAAACATGGCTGAAGCGCCACGACTCGACTCTGATTTGACCGCGTAGCGCGGGGCAGTCGAGGCCACCTATCGAACGTGAAAGGTGGCCTCCGATGACAGTTTCGATGCGTCGCATGACGGCGGGCGATGGGTACAAGTACCTCCTGAAGTCGGTCGCGTATGGCGACGGCGATAGAGCCTTGTCGACCCCGTTGACTCGCTACTACAGCGAAGAGGGAACCCCACCCGGCAGATGGCTCGGTTCTGGCCTGAGTGGCCTCGCGGACGGTCAGATTGTGGGCGGGGATACGGTGACCGAGACGCAACTCCAACTGCTCATCGGGATGGGCCGCGATCCCGTGACGGGTGATGCGCTTGGGCGACCTTACAGCCAGTTCCAGACGCTCGATGAGCGCGTTGCCGCTCGCATTGCCGCGCTCGATCCTGAACTCACGCCATCACAGCGCGCCGAAGCGGTCACGGTGATTGAGGCGGAGGAAGCGGCGAAGAAGAGCCGTAAGGCGGTCGCTGGTTACGACTTCACTTTCTCGATTCCGAAGTCAGCATCCGTGTTGTGGGCGGTGGCTGATGGGGGCACGCAACAACTCATCTGGGAAGCGCACCATGCCGCGATAGCTGATGTGTTGCAGTTCATGGAGCGCGAGGTCACTGCAACACGGGGAGGAGCGCGCGGCCCTGACGGTGCGGTGCTGCAACTCGACGTCGCTGGGGTTGTTGCAGCCGCGTATGACCACTACGACTCCAGGTTGCAAGACCCCTACCTGCATACGCATGTGGTGGTGTCGAACAAGGTGCAGCACGCCCAGACCATGCGTTGGCTCGCGCTTGACGGGCGACCTCTGCACGCAGCGACGGTCGCGCTGAGCGAACTTCATGAGGCGATCTTCGCTGACTCACTCACCCGGCTGCTTGGGGTCTCGTGGGAGTCACGCGAGCAAGCTGCTGGTCGGAACCAGTCGTGGGCGATCAGTGATGTGCCGGAGGAATTGATCAAAGCGTTCTCGAGTCGCGCACGCGATATTGAGGTCGAGAAAGAACGCCTTATTGCGGAGTTCGTGGCACGGCACGGCCGCAGGCCGTCGTCGGCTCAGGTCATCAAGCTGTTGCAGGAGGCCACGCTCGCAACACGCCCCGAGAAAGACGTGCGATCGCTGGATGACCTCACGAGCGAGTGGCGGGATCGTGCAACAGTGATCCTCGGTGAAGATGCGACGGCGTGGGCGATCAGTGTTGCGTGGCAACACGACCCCAGAAGCTCGGGCGTGCGGTTGTTGCGCGCCGATGATGTACCACTCGACATGATCGCAGCCCTCGGGAAGCAAGTGATCGAGACCGTGGGCGAGAAACGTTCGACCTGGCGACGCTGGAACCTCATGGCCGAAGCAGCCCGGCAGTCCATGTGGCTCAGGTTCGCGTCAAGCGAGGATCGCGAGGTCATCGTCGGCATGATCGCGGATGCCGCCGAGCAAGCATCGCTCAGGCTCACCCCGCCCGAACTTGCCGTCACACCCGCCGAGTTCCGGCGCGCTGATGGCTCCACAAGATTCCGGCCGAAGCACTCGACACTGTTCTCATCGACAGCGTTGCTTGCGGCGGAGGATCGGCTGATCGCGAGAGCGCGGGGCATGGCCGGCCCCAGGCTCGCGCTCGACACGATCGAACGCTTCGCGAACGAACCCGATAATGAGGGGCGCACGCTCGGCCCCGACCAACGCGACGCACTCGCCCGGATCGCGGTCTCAGGCCGCACCGTCGATGTTCTCGTGGGGCCTGCAGGTACTGGGAAGACTACGACGCTGGGCGCATTGCGTCGTGCCTGGGAATGGAAGCACGGTGAGGGGTCAGTGGTTGGGCTTGCCCCGTCAGCAGTCGCGGCAGGAGTGCTCGCTGATGAACTCGGCGTCCCGACCGATAACACCGCGAAATGGCGGGAAGTGTTCGAGCGCACCGGGCAGACCTTCACACGCGGTCAGCTGGTGATTCTTGATGAGGCGTCGCTTGCGGGTACGCACTCGCTCGACCTCATCACCCGTGAGGCTGAGCGGGTCGGAGCGAAAGTGCTGCTTGTTGGTGACCCGGCACAGTTGCAGTCGGTCGGCGTGGGCGGCGCGTTCACCCTGATCGTGAACGACCGCGCTGAGGGCACGCCGGAGTTGACGGAGGTGTGGCGGCTGAAACACGACTGGGAGAAACGCGCCTCGCTCGAGTTGCGCCACGGCCGCGTCCCCGTGATCGACACCTATATGGAGCATGGCAGGATTAGGGGCGGCACCATTGACGAGATGGCCGAGGCTGCGTACTGGGCCTGGTGGGAAGACCGGCAGGCCGGGCGAGGAACGATCCTGATCGCAGAAACCGTCGAGAATGTCACCGAACTGAACCAGCGGGCACGCCGCGACCTCATCGCCCACGGCTACGTCGCCGCTGAACGCGAGATCGAACTGGGCGACGGCAGCCGCGTGAGTGTGGGAGACACGATCATCACGAGGAAGAACGACCGCCGCCTGCGCTCGGCACACGGATGGGTGCGCAACGGTGAACGCTGGGTCGTGACGAACGTGCGCGATGACGGCTCGGTCTTCGTGCGGCCACCCACCATGCGGCGCGGGGGCGGGATCTTGTTGCCCGCCGCCTACGTTGCCGAGCACCTCGACCTCGGCTACGCCGTCACCGCGCACCGTGCCCAGGGCGTCACCGTCGATACCGCACACACACTCGTCGAAGCCACCACGACCAGGGAAGTGCTCTACGTCTCCATGACGCGCGGCAGATACTCGAACCGAGCCTATGTCGCCACGGATCGGCTCGATCCCGCGCACAGCGTGCCGCAGCCCGGCGAGAACCCCGACGCGACTGCCCGCACCGTGCTCCAGGGCGTGCTTCAGCATGTCGGGGCTGAACTCTCGGCACACGAGACGATCACTGCCGAGCAGGAACGATGGGGCGGGATCGCGCAGCTTGCCGCTGAATACGAGACGATCGCCGCCGCCGCGCAACAGGACAGGTGGGCGCGGTTGCTTGCGGTATCCGGGCTGACCGACGCGCAGGTAGACGAGGCGGTGAGTGCGGAGACGTTCGGGGCGCTCGTCGCCGAACTCCGACGTGCCGAGGCCAGCGGGCACCCGGTCGATACGCTCATGCCGAGGATTGTGCGGGCGCGTGGCTTCGCGGATGCCGACGACATCGCCTCCGTACTGCACTACCGACTCGAACAAGCCGTAACGAGGCTCGGCGCTGGTAGTGCGCTGCCGCGCGCTCGGTTCATCGTAGGACTACTGCCCGAGGCGGTCGGAGAGATGAGCGCGGATATGCGTGCCGCACTCGATGAGCGGCGGGAACTCATCGAAGCGCGCGCCGCCGCGATCATCGACACCGCCCTCGAACGCGGCGAACAGTGGGTGATCGCTGTCGGTGCCGCGCCGGAGAATGAGCAGGATCGGGCGCGCTGGCGATCAGGGCTGATGACCATCGCCGCATACCGAGACCGGCACAGCATCGACCCCAGGGAGGCGCAGCCGCTCGGAGCCGAGCCGGAGAGCATCGGGCAACGCATCGACTACGAACGCGCCGGGGTGGCGCTCATCCGTGCCCAACAGATCGCCCGCCAAACAGCGCAGTCTGACGCGCCGAGGCCGACAGCCGGGCGCGAGCATCGAGGCCCGACACGATAGCGAACACGGTCAGTCAAGCGCACCTCGTTCTCATCCCGAGAGCCGTGAGCGAGGAGTGAGCGATGGCCGTGAAGCGAGCACCCGTCGACAAGTTCCTCGACTCTGGCTATCCGTCAGGAACTGCAGCGCGCAAAGCACGATTCGTGAACGCGCTACTCCGATTCATCGCAGACGATTACCCGGAGGACAGATTCACGAACCAGCTCTACGAGGGCCTCTACAACTCGGGCTACTTCGGGTTCATCGCCCACTACGACCGTGCAGGGTTCTACTACGAGCAACTCTCCACACCAGAGCGGCGCACCAGGTTCCTCACTGACCTGCGCCGCTCGTGCGACCGAGACCGCCATACTGAACGGCCCGACATCTGGAGCGACGTGAAAGCCGTGCTCGCCGAACGCTTGAACCCATCCGAACCTCAGACCGCGCGTGCCGCGCGAACCGCTCGAACGGCATCCGGCGCGCGTCGAGCCGCCGCACCAAAGTACGACGGCCCGACACTGTTCTGAGTAGACGGCCCCGCTACCGACGAGAAGTCGCAGGCTCGGCGCCGCACTCGTCAATAACTGTCTCTTGCGCCATGCGCTTCAGCTCGCGCGCCTCGCGCAACCTCGCTTTGCCGAGTACCGTCAGGCTGATCGGCCCCCACACGAGGAACTTGATCGCGTTCCAGATGCAGAGAATGAACACGAGATACAGCCACTCGGGAGCACTCACCTCGATCAGAGCGAGAGCGCCGCGTGCGATCAACAGGTAGGGGATCGAGAGCAGCATCGCCGGTACACCGTAGCGGAGATTTTCGCGGCGGTGCAGGAACCAGATCAGCCGGTTCGTCGGAGCGTACCGCTGCAACAGATCGTTCGCGAAGCTACTGAGATGCCAGATGATAGTGAGCATGACGGAGTCCTTTACAGATCTACCGGCGGTCAGATTCGTGTAAAAGCACTTCGCAGCTCAGGCTGCTCCGTCATTCCCCAGGCGGGGCTTATTTGCCGTGTGCTCCTAACTGTACGCCTGAAGGCCTGAAAAGCACAGCATGTTCAGGAACGGCTGAGACCCTGTGCCTCGGTGTATGCACAGGCGCAGCACTCTTGAGATGTGCAGCGGGGGCCTCAGTACTCGGCTCAGGCAAGGGTCGATCAAGAGCGGTTGATGAGAGGTCATAGCCGCCCCGGGGCGAGTATTCGGCGACGTGTCGAGTCGCGTAGCGTGCGCGCTCGGTGATGATCGGTGCACCAGACACTTGCATCTCGGCCGGGTAGTGCGCTGCGATCCATTTGCGGCCTAACTTGGTGAAGCCGCCGCCATCGCGCACCCGAATCTGCGCGGGCACGACTGGTAGCTCACGCCAGTTCGGGATCGCGTGATTGTGCCACCCCTCGACGCTATCGATTTCCGAGTCGCTGACCTGATGCCACTCGCATGGTTCGCAGACCGCGAGATACATGAGGTCGCCCGGCCCCTCGCACTTCGGCTCGGGGCGCAGGTCAGCTGAGAACATGACGAGGCGGTGATCGCCGTACTCGGTGCCACCATTGAGCCATCCGTATCCGGTGTGCCACATACGGCTATGCGGGATCGACCCGAAACGGCCATTGAGAAGCTGCCAATGCTCAAACGCGGCCTGTAGCTCGCCCGGCGAGAAGTAGTCGGTGGGTCAAGTCCCGTGGAGTGGTGTAACCGTTTCGTGATCCTTCAGGGATGTGGGGGCTAGTTTTCGTTGTGATTGCAGATGCTCGCGACGAGCTCACTCACGGTGTCGGAGTACAGCCCAGGAGTGG
>NZ_JAMXSA010000072.1:0-11012 GCF_024124465.1 Microbacterium sp. CnD16-F | reverse complement strand
GGGCTCCGGGGCGTCGTCGTGGCGCGCGGGCGCGTCGACGACGTCGGTGTGGGCGGTGGATGCCTCGGAGTCCGTCTCCGTCGCCGCCGGACGGTACAGCGGCTCGCTCTCGACGGCGGAGGCCGTCACGGGCGCGTCGGGCTCGCTGTACTTGCCGTAGTCGATCGACAGGTCCGAACCGCGGTCGGTCGCGGTGAAGTCCGCGTCACCGCGCGGGCGGTCCTCGGCGGTGCGCGAGGCGGCCTCGGCCTCGGCGAGGCTGTCGTTGGCGCTGCCGACGACGTGGTCGACGTCGCGGGGCTCGCCGGTGGACGTGGGCTCCTCGACGGGCTCGCCGTAGGCGGGCTCACGCGTCGGTTCGTTCCGCTCGCCGAACTGGGGGTCGCTCATGGCGGTGTCACTCCTCACGCGGAGGCGTGCGCCACCGCTCCAGCGAGCGTATCGTCGGCGCCCCCAGCCGCCGCGGAGGCGCCCCGACGTGTCTCGACGCCGCGTCCGGGTCGAGACGTATCGTGGACCCCATGTCGAGCCGACGCCCCCGCATCCGCCGTGCGCTCGTCGGCGCCCTCGCCGCCCTCACCCTCGCGGGCGCCGTGACGGCCTGTGCCCCCGAGCCCGACGCGGTGCCGCCCGCGCCGACGGATGCGGCATCCGGAACCCCCAGCCCGACCGTCACGCCCGTCGCCATCGCGGAGTTCCCGTTCGGCCCGTCGACCTCGACCACGCCGCTGCCGAAGGACTGCGAGAGCATCCTGACCCCGGGCATCCTGGACACCCTGCAGGGCATCCCGCTCAACGCACCGGGCATGGGCGGCGGCATCCGGCCCGACAGCAGCCGCGTGTGCGTGTGGGCTGACCCCGGCGCAAGTCGCACGAGTCTCGTCACCGTCGTGGGCTACTCCCCCGAACGCGAGGCGCGCGATGCGCTCTACCTGCTCGGCGTCGACGAGGGCTACACCTGCTACGAGCCGGACGAGGGACTGCGGTGCGAGAAGAGCGGCACCGACGAGCTCGGGCTCCCGGTCGGGCGCACCGTCTACTGGCGCGACGGGGTGGCGATCGACACGCAGTACTCCAACCTCGCACCCCAGGGGTACACGGCGGCGATCGTCCGGTCGATCTGGGGCTGAGCGCTCAGCCTGCGCGTGACCAGACCGCGGCGGCGACACCGTCCGCGTACTGGGTCGGATGCCACGCCTGCTGCGACGTCGACACCCACTGCCCGCCGCCGGCCTCGATCGTCTCGAGCAGGTCGCCCTCGGTGCGCGAGCAGCGCACGCGGTCACCCTCGGGGGCGCACTCGAACCCGAGCGGCGGCAACGCAGCCGTCGCGATGGCCCCGGCATCCGGCGGCACTGTCGCGACCGTCGTGGAGATCTCACCTCGCCCGGAGGTCCAGGTGCACGTGACGAGCACCTGCGGCTCGAGTGCGGCGACGAGGTCGGCGGCCGCCGACACCGGCGCATCCGTCGAGGCGACCATCTCGGCACCCTCGGTCCACCGGAGACCGGCCCACGCCGCTTCGTTGTAGAGGTCGCGACAGCCGAGAGGTGCCGAAGTCGGAGCAGCGGATGCCGTGGGTTGCGGCACCCCCGCGGCCTCGGAGATCCATCGCGAGGCGGCGGGGAACATCGGCACGGCGAGCACCAGCAGCGTCACGACGATCGCCGCGCTCACGACGCCGACGAACCACGCGAAGCCGGCGTTGCGCCCTCCCACCCCTGCCATGCCCCCAGGGTAGCCGCCCGGCCGGACCGATCCGCGCCGACGACGCCGAAGGCCCCCGGGAGATCCCGGGGGCCTTCGGTCAGACGATCACACCTCGATCAGTTATAGCTGCCGGGGGTGAAGTCGTCGGTCGAGAAGCTGTCGAAGTCGACGTAGCTCAGGTCGGCGTCGCTGTACGCGCCGTCCGAGGCGAAGATGCGGTTGGGGTACCGCTCGCTCTTGGCCTCCTCCGTCGCCTCGACCACGACGTTGCGGTACTTCGCAAGGCCGGTGCCGGCGGGGATGAGCTTTCCGATGATGACGTTCTCCTTGAGGCCGACGAGCGGGTCGCTCTTGCCCTCCATGGCCGCCTGCGTGAGGACGCGGGTGGTCTCCTGGAACGATGCGGCCGACAGCCACGACTCCGTCGCGAGCGACGCCTTCGTGATACCCATCAGCTCGGGGCGACCCGAGGCGGGACGCTTGCCCGCCGCGACAGCCTCGCGGTTCATCTGCTGGTAGCGCTTGAAGTCCACCAGCTCACCGGGCAGCAGGTCCGTCTCACCGTGGTCGACGACCGTGACCTTGCGCAGCATCTGGCGCACGATGACCTCGATGTGCTTGTCGTGGATCGGCACACCCTGCGAGCGGTACACGCCCTGCACGCCGCCGACGAGGTACTTCTGCACCTCGCGGGCACCCTGCACGCGCATGACCTCCTTGGGGTCGAGCGTTCCGACCTGCAGCGGCTGACCGACCACGACACGCTGGC
The DNA here is from genome assembly GCF_024124465.1 of Microbacterium sp. CnD16-F. NCBI lineage: Bacteria > Bacillati > Actinomycetota > Actinomycetes > Micrococcales > Microbacteriaceae > Microbacterium > Microbacterium sp. CnD16-F. The sequence goes on along the minus strand of NZ_JAMXSA010000072.1, from coordinate 8,533 downwards.
CGTCCTCGACGAGGAGGGTGGCGCGCTTGAGGACCGGGTAGACGTGCGGCTCGTCACCGTTGTCCGGGGTCAGGATGACCTTCTTGGCCTTCTCGGTCTCATCGATCTTGATGACACCGTCAGCCTCGGCGATCGGGGACGCACCCTTGGGGGTACGCGCCTCGAACAGCTCCTGGACACGGGGCAGACCCTGGGTGATGTCGTCCGCCGATGCCGAACCACCGGTGTGGAACGTACGCATCGTCAGCTGGGTACCGGGCTCACCGATCGACTGGGCGGCGATGATGCCGACGGCCTCACCGATGTCGACGAGCTTGCCGCTGGCCAGCGAACGGCCGTAGCACTTGGCGCACACACCGACGGCGGAGTCACAGGTGAGGACCGAGCGCACCTTGATGCTCTCGATGCCACCGGCGACCAGCTTGTCGATGAGAACGTCACCCACGTCGTCGCCGGCCTCGGCCAGGACGGCGCCCTGCGCGTCGACGACGTCGGCGGCGAGGGTACGGGCGAACACCGAGTTCTCGACGTTGGCGTCACGCACGAGCGTGCCGTCGGTGCCGGGAGCGGCGATCGTGAACTCGAGACCCTTGGTCGTGCCGCAGTCCTCCTCGCGGATGATGACATCCTGCGAGACGTCGACGAGACGACGCGTGAGGTACCCCGAGTCGGCGGTACGGAGGGCCGTGTCGGCCAGACCCTTACGGGCACCGTGCGTCGCGATGAAGTACTCCGCCACCGACAGACCCTCGCGGTACGAGGAGATGATCGGACGGGGGATGATCTCACCCTTGGGGTTGTTCACCAGGCCTCGCATACCCGCGATGTTGCGGATCTGCAGCCAGTTACCACGGGCACCCGAGCTCACCATGCGGTTGATGGTGTTGTCGGACGGGAAGTTGTCCCGCATCGCCTTCTGGACCTCGTCGGTCGCCTCGGTCCAGATCTTGATGAGCTCCTGACGACGCTCGGCGTCGGTGGTGAGACCCTTCTCGAACTGGCCCTGGACCTTCGCGGCCTGCTTCTCGTAGGCGGCGACGATCTCCTTCTTGTTCGGCGGCGTGAGGACGTCGCTGAGGGCGACGGTCACACCCGAACGGGTGGCCCAGTAGAAGCCGGCGTCCTTGATCCGGTCGAGGGATGCCGCGACCTCGGTCTTCGGGTACTCCTCGGCCAGCTTGTTGACGATCTGCGACAGCTTGCCCTTGTCGGCCTGCTCGCGGACGAACGGGTAGCCCTTGGGGAGCGTGTCGTTGAAGATCGCCTGACCCAGCGAGGCATCCACCAGACCGTGGCGCTCGTAGCCCTCGGGCGCTTCGCCCTCGAGGAACGTCAGACCCGGGACGCGGATGCGGACCTTGGCCTGCAGGTCGAGGGTGCCCTCGTCCTTGGCCAGGATCGCCTCGCCGACGGAGCCGAACACACGGCCCTCACCGGCAGCACCCTCCTTGATCGTCGTCAGGTGGTGCAGACCGATGATCATGTCCTGCGAGGGCAGGGTCACCGGGCGGCCGTCCGACGGCTTGAGGATGTTGTTCGAGGCGAGCATCAGCACGCGGGCCTCGGCCTGAGCCTCGACCGACAGCGGCAGGTGCACGGCCATCTGGTCACCGTCGAAGTCCGCGTTGAAGGCGGCGCAGACGAGCGGGTGGAGCTGGATGGCCTTGCCTTCGACGAGCTGCGGCTCGAACGCCTGGATGCCGAGACGGTGCAGCGTGGGCGCACGGTTCAGCAGCACGGGACGCTCGCGGATGATCTCCTCGAGCACGTCCCAGACCTCGGGACGGGTGCGCTCGACGGCACGCTTGGCGGCCTTGATGTTCTGCGAGTGACCGAGGTCGATGAGGCGCTTGATCACGAACGGCTTGAAGAGCTCGAGCGCCATCTGCTTGGGCAGACCACACTGGTGCAGCTTCAGCTGCGGGCCGACGATGATGACCGAACGGCCCGAGTAGTCGACGCGCTTGCCGAGCAGGTTCTGGCGGAAGCGACCCTGCTTACCCTTCAGCATGTCGCTGAGGGACTTGAGGGCGCGGTTGCCGGTACCCGTGACGGGACGACCGCGGCGGCCGTTGTCGAACAGGGCGTCGACGGCCTCCTGCAGCATCCGCTTCTCGTTGTTGACGATGATCTCGGGGGCACCGAGGTCGATCAGGCGACGGAGACGGTTGTTGCGGTTGATCACGCGACGGTACAGGTCGTTCAGGTCGCTGGTGGCGAAACGGCCACCGTCGAGCTGGACCATGGGACGCAGCTCCGGCGGGATCACCGGGACGACGTCGAGCACCATCGAGGCCGGGCTCATGCCGGTCGACAGGAACGAGTTGACGACCTTGAGGCGCTTGATCGCACGGATCTTGCGCTGGCCCTTGCCCTCGGAGATCTGCAGGTGCAGCGACTCGGCCTCGGCGGCCAGGTCGAACGCCTCGAGGCGACGCTTGATCGACTCGGCGCCCATGTAGGCCTCGAAGTACTGACCGAAGCGGTCCTGCAGCTCCTGGAAGATGTCGTCTTCTTGCTTCAGCTGACCGACCTCGAGATTGCGGAACTCGTCCCACATCCGCTCGAGCTTGGCGACCTGCTCGTCGCCGCGCTTGCGGATGGTGGCCATCTCCTTCTCGGCGGCGTCCTTGGCCTTCTTCTTCTGGTCGGCCTTGGCGCCCTCCGCCTCGAGGGCGGCGAGCTCGTCTTCCAGCTTCTGCAGGCGGTCGGCGACGCGGGCGTCGCGACGGTCGGCGATGTTCTTGATCTCGAGGCGGAGGTTCGCCTCGTGGGTCGGCAGGTCGCGGTGGCGTGCGTCCTCGTCGACCGAGATCACCATGTAGGCGGCGAAGTAGATGACCTTCTCGAGGTCCTTCGGCGCCATGTCCAGCAGGTAGCCCAGGCGCGAGGGGACGCCCTTGAAGTACCAGATGTGGGTGACGGGGGCGGCGAGCTCGATGTGGCCCATGCGCTCACGACGGACGGAGGACTTGGTGACCTCCACGCCGCAGCGCTCGCAGACGATGCCCTTGAAGCGGACGCGCTTGTACTTGCCGCAGGCGCACTCCCAGTCGCGGGACGGTCCGAAGATCTGCTCTCCGAAGAGGCCGTCCTTCTCGGGCTTCAGCGTGCGGTAGTTGATGGTCTCGGGCTTCTTGACCTCGCCGAAAGACCAACGACGGATGTCGTCGGCGGTGGCGAGACCGATACGAAGCTGATCGAAGGTGTGTGACTCGAGCACTGATTCTCCTGTGTCGGAATTCTGTTCGTTGCCGGTACGGGTCAGATCTCGTCGATCGACGTCGACTCGAACCGGGTGGAGATGTTGATGCCGAGCTCCTCCGCTGCGCGGAAGGCCTCGTCGTCACTGTCGCGCAGGTTGACCTCGGTGCCGTCGGCCGAGAGGACCTCGACGTTCAGGCAGAGGGACTGCATCTCCTTCATGAGGACCTTGAACGACTCCGGGATGCCGGGCTCCTGGATGTTCTCGCCCTTGACGATGGCTTCGTAGACCTTGACGCGTCCCACGATGTCGTCGGACTTGATCGTCAGCAGCTCCTGCAGTGCGTATGCGGCACCGTAAGCCTCGAGCGCCCAGACCTCCATCTCACCGAAGCGCTGGCCACCGAACTGGGCCTTACCGCCGAGCGGCTGCTGGGTGATCATCGAGTAGGGGCCCGTCGAGCGTGCGTGGATCTTGTCGTCGACGAGGTGGTGCAGCTTCAGGATGTACATGTAGCCGACCGAGATCGGAGCCGGGAACGGCTCGCCGGAGCGACCGTCGAACAGCTTCGCCTTGCCCGAGCTGTCGATGAGACGCTCGCCGTCACGGGTGGGGTTCGTCGAGTCGAGCAGACCCGCGATCTCCTCCTCGAACGCACCGTCGAACACCGGGGTCGCGACCTTCGTGCCGGGCGCGGCCTCGCGGGCCTGCTCGGGCAGCTTCGCAGCCCACTCGGGCGAACCGTCGACCTTCCAGCCCTGCTTCGCGACCCAGCCGAGGTGGGTCTCGAGGACCTGACCGAAGTTCATTCGACCGGGGATGCCGAGCGGGTTCAGCACGACGTCGACCGGGGTGCCGTCGGCGAGGAAGGGCATGTCCTCGACGGGCAGGATCTTCGCGATGACACCCTTGTTGCCGTGGCGGCCGGCGAGCTTGTCACCGGCGGTGATCTTGCGCTTCTGGGCGATGTAGACCACGACGCGGCGGTTGACGCCCGAGCCGAGCTCGTCGTCGCCGTCCTCGGCGTTGAACTCCTTGACGGCGATGATCGTGCCCTGCTCGCCGTGGGGCACCTTCAGCGAGGTGTCACGGACTTCGCGGCTCTTCTCGTTGAAGATCGCGCGGAGCAGGCGCTCCTCGGCCGACAGCTCGGTCTCACCCTTGGGCGTGACCTTGCCGACGAGGATGTCGCCGGGGCGAACCTCGGCGCCGATGCGGATGATGCCGCGCTCGTCGAGGTCCTTCAGCAGGTCGGGGCTGACGTTGGGGAGGTCACGGGTGATCTCCTCCTTGCCGAGCTTGGTGTCGCGAGCGTCGACCTCGTACTCCTCGATGTGGATCGAGGAGAGCGTGTCGTTCTTCACGAGCTCCTGGCTGAGGATGATGGCGTCCTCGAAGTTGTGACCCTCCCACGTCATGAAGGCGACGAGGAGGTTCTTGCCGAGGGCGAGCTCGCCGTTCTCCGTGGCGGGGCCGTCGGCGATGACCTCGCCGACCTCGACGCGGTCGCCGGCCGAGACCACGACGCGCTGGTTGTACGAGGTGCCCTGGTTGGAGCGGTCGAACTTGCGCAGGAAGTAGTCCTGCGTGCCGCCCTCGTCGAGCTGGACGGTGACGACGTCGGCCGAGACCTCGGAGACGACACCGGCCTTCTCGGCGGTGAGGACGTCACCGGCATCGATGGCCGCGTAGCCCTCCATACCCGTACCGACGATCGGCGACTCGCTGCGCAGCAGCGGGACGGCCTGACGCTGCATGTTCGCACCCATGAGGGCGCGGTTCGCGTCGTCGTGCTCGAGGAAGGGGATGAGGGAGGTCGCGACCGACACCATCTGGCGCGGCGAGACATCCATGTAGCCGATCTCGTCGACCGGGAACAGGTCGACCTCGCCACCCTGACCGCGACGGGCGAGGATGCGGTCGTTGACGAACGTGCCGTCGGCGTTGAGCTCGACACCGGCCTGCGCGACGACGTAGTCCGCTTCTTCGGCGGCCGTCAGGTAGTCGATCTGGTCGGTGACCTTGTTGCCCACGACACGGCGGTACGGCGTCTCGATGAAGCCGAACGCGTTGATGCGCGCGAACGACGCGAGCGAACCGATGAGGCCGATGTTCGGGCCTTCCGGGGTCTCGATCGGGCACATGCGGCCGTAGTGCGAGGGGTGGACGTCACGGACCTCGACGCCGGCACGCTCACGCGAGAGACCACCGGGGCCGAGCGCCGAGAGGCGACGCTTGTGGGTCAGACCCGCGAGCGGGTTGTTCTGGTCCATGAACTGCGACAGTTGCGAGGTTCCGAAGAACTCCTTGATCGCGGCCACGACGGGGCGGACGTTGATCAGGGTCTGCGGCGTGATCGCCTCGATGTCCTGCGTGGTCATGCGCTCGCGGACGACGCGCTCCATGCGGGACAGACCGGTGCGGACCTGGTTCTGGATGAGCTCGCCGACGGCGCGGATGCGACGGTTGCCGAAGTTGTCGATGTCGTCGACGTCGAGGCGGATCTCGGCGGGCTTGCCGGCGCGGACGCCGTCGTAGCTGACGTCACCGCGGTGCAGGCGAACGAGGTACTTGATCGTCGCGACGATGTCCTCGACGGTCAGGACGGAGTCGCTCAGCGGCTTGTCGATGCCGAGCTTCTGGTTGATCTTGTACCGACCGACCTTGGCCAGGTCGTAGCGCTTCGGGTTGAAGTAGAAGTTGTCCAGCAGCGCGCGGGCGGCCTCGGCGGCGACCTGCTCGCCCGGACGGAGCTTGCGGTAGATGTCGCGGAGCGCGTCCTCCTTGGTGAGGATCGTGTCCTTCTCGAGGGTCTCCTCGATCGAGCTGAAGCCCGCGAACTCCTGCATGATGTCTTCGCTCGACAGGCCCAGGGCCTTGAGGAAGACGGTGACGGACTGCTTGCGCTTGCGGTCGATGCGCACGCCCACCTGGTCGCGCTTGTCGATCTCGAACTCGAGCCAGGCGCCGCGGCTCGGGATGACGCGCGCCGAGACGATGTCCTTGTCGGAGGTCTTGTCGGGCGTCTTGTCGAAGTAGACACCCGGCGAACGCACGAGCTGCGAGACGACGACGCGCTCGGTGCCGTTGATGATGAAGGTGCCCTTGGCGGTCTGGAGCGGGAAGTCGCCCATGAAGACCGTCTGCGTCTTGATCTCACCGGTGAGGTGGTTCATGAACTCGGCCTCGACGTAGAGCGGGGCGGCGTAGGTCTTGCCGCGCTCCTTGCACTCCTCGATGGAGTACTTCTCGGGCTCGAGGTAGGGGTTGGTGAACGAGAGCTGCATCGTCTCGCCGAGGTCCTCGATCGGCGAGATCTCCTCGAAGATCTCCTCGAGGCCGCTGATCTCGGGCACATCGGTGCGGCCGGCGGCCTGCGCCTCGGCGACGCGTGCCTTCCACGCCTCGTTGCCGACGAGCCAGTCGAACGACTCGGTCTGCAGCGCCAGAAGGTCGGGGACCGTCAGCGTGTCGGAGATCTTGGCGAACGAGAGGCGGGATGCCCCGCGGCCGTTCTTGGTGGTGGTGGTGGAAGTTGCGTTGCGCGCAGCAGCCAAGGGAATTACCTCCGTGAGCCCGGGGAGGGCTGGTTTTCCTTGTCGTCAGGTGGAGTACTCCCGCATCCGACACCTGCGGCGCGCGCCGACGGGAACCGTCGGGGGCGCAGGCACAAGCCGACCACCATATGAGGGCAAGTAGAGGGGAGCGCAACTACCCACTATAGGACGGACGACGCGCCGTGTCCAGTCGGATCGTTGACGACTTTCGGATGCTGCGGTATAACTCACGCCCGGTCGGCGCCGCTCAACCCCCGGCTCCGCCGCTCAGACCCACTGCCAGGTCGCGAGAACGGACATCGCGAGCGCGTCGCGATCCTCCTGCGGCACGTCGACGCTCGAGGAGAAGGTGACGATGTAGGTCTGCCCGGCGTCGACGAGGTAGTACTGGTCGATCACGTACGGGACCTCCCCGGTCGACACGGTCGCCGTGAGGTGCGCGGACTCGGAGCCCGCCGCGGTCACCCGGTCGAGGGTCTGCACGTCGGTGGCGCCGGCGCCCTCGAGTTCGTCGATGCCGCTCTGCTCGACCTGGTCGGAGGTGACCTCGCCGCCGGGCGAGACGAGGATGTTGACGTTGTCGGGGTAGTCGTCGTCGTCCTGGAGGTCGGCGGCGAACGTCGTGGGGTCGAATCCGTCGGGGGCGCCGTCGGGGAAGCCCCAGCCGTCGGGGAGGCGGAACGTGTACTCGTCGGTCGCGACCTCCGCGCCGGTGGCGGGGGCGAACTCGACGGCCTCCGTCTGCTGCGGCGAGACCTCCTGCGTTTCGGCGGGCGGAGCGGACTCGGCGGTGCATCCGGTCAATCCCACCGCGGCCGCCGGGCCCAGGGCGGCGGCGAGCGCGAGGGCGACGGAGGCGCGACGGAACGACATGCAGCCGACCCTACGGGCCGGCGGCGATCACCGCCGAGGGCTTGCGCTGCGGAGCCGAAGGTGAGAACCGGGTCGGGCCTGGGCGAGCGCCGCGCGTCCCGCGGCGGTCACCACGCCGATCACGGGGTACCCGCCGGTCACCGGTCCGTCCGTCCCGAGGACGACCGGCAGACCGTCCGGCGGCACCTGGACGGCGCCGGGCAGCATCCCCTCGCTCGCGAGCTCCCGGGAAGCGGCATCCGCCGTCCGCGCCAGCGGCGGACCGTCGAGACGGATGCCGACACGGTCGGCGCGGGCGCCGACGACCCACGTCGTCTCGAGGAACGCCCGCCGCGCCGCCGGGGTGAACCAGTCGGCGCGGGGACCGGCGGCGACGGGGACGTCGATGACGGTCGGCGGCGGCGTCCACGGCCACAGGTCGACGGGTGGGACGGGATGCCGGGCGGCATCCGCCGTCGCGATCCCGTCGCCCGCGCGCAGCGGCGCCGGCCCGAGACCCGCGAGCGTGTCGGTCGCGATCGATCCGACGACGGGGTGCCCGGCGACGCCGCCGCGGATGGCGAGCAGGGCGCGGACCCCGGCGCGGAAGGTGCCGATCGACAGGTCGGTGCCGGCGGGCCAGAGCACCGGGCGATACGGGTCGACCTCGCGCCCGGCGACGTGGACGCTCCCCCACGCCCCGGTGACGGCGATCCAGAGATCACGGGTCGCGGTCGCGCGGAAGCCGCCCAGGGTCACCTCGATCGCGGCGGCGCCCGGTACGTTGCCGACGAGCCGGTTCGCGGCGGCGAGCGCCGGGCGGTCGGCAGCGCCGGAGCGTGCGACACCGTCGGCGAGCGCGCCGGGGCGACCGGCATCCTGCACCGTCGCGAACGGGCCGGGGTCCTGCACGACGGCG
>NZ_JAMXSA010000071.1:0-12441 GCF_024124465.1 Microbacterium sp. CnD16-F | reverse complement strand
GGCGCCGGCGGCGGGCGGGGCCGGCGGCACGTCGGAGGGCTGCGGGGGGGTGTTCGTGGCGTCGGTCACGTCCGTCTCCTTCAGGCGAGGTGACCCCCAGCCTACCCGCCGTGCGCGCCGCTAGGCTGGTGCGGTTCACCCGGCTCGGAGCAAGGAGAAACATGTCCCACGAGCGCGTCGTCCTCGTCACCGGAGGCAACCGCGGCATCGGCCGCGCGATCGCCGAGCGATTCGTCTCGGAGGGCTACACGGTCGCCGTCACCGCTCGATCGGGCGAGGGTCCCGAGGGGACGCTGACGGTGCGGGCCGACGTCACCGACGCCGCCTCCCTCGATGCCGCGTACACCGAGGTCGAGCAGCAGCTCGGCCCCGTCGGGGTGGTCGTCGCGAACGCCGGGATCACGAAGGACACGCTGCTGCTGCGTATGACGGAGGAGGACTTCGACACGGTCGTCTCGACGAACCTCGGCGGCGCCTTCCGCGTCGTCAAGCGCGCCGCCAAGGGGATGCTGCGGGCCAAGTGGGGCCGCGTCATCCTCATCTCCTCGGTCGTCGGCCTCTACGGCTCGGCCGGGCAGATCAACTACTCGTCCTCCAAGAGTGCGCTCGTCGGCTTCGCCCGCTCGCTGACCCGCGAGCTCGGGTCGCGGGGGATCACGGCCAACGTCGTCGCTCCCGGTTTCATCGAGACCGACATGACCGCAGCCCTTCCCGAGGACACGCAGGCGGAGTACAAGAAGAACATCCCTGCGGCGCGTTTCGGCGCAGCCGACGAGGTCGCCGCCGCCGTCGTCTGGCTCGCCTCCGACGACGCCGCTTACATCTCGGGCGCCGTCATCCCGGTCGACGGCGGCCTCGGCATGGGCCACTGACGGGTATCAGCGCACCGCTTCGATAATCCGCCGCGCCAGCTCGTCCGGCGCAGAGAACTGGGGCCAGTGACCGGTCCCCAGCCGGACCACCTCGGCTTCCGCGATCGCGGCGAATTCCGCGGCGAACGCGCCCCAGGCCGTCACCGCCTCTCGGAACGCCGCCTCGTCCAGGGACCCCATGAGGAGGGTGACGGGGACGCGGTGACGGTCGGTGCCCTCGAGCAACAGCGGATCGGTCGGGACGTGCCCGGGAACGGATGCCGTGAGCGGCGCCGTCCGCCGACGGGTCGCGTCGTCGAGGTCATCGACGTCCTCGGCATCGAAGAACTCCCAGCCGGGGAACGGGACGACGCCGTCGACGAGGGGGAACTCCGAGATGTCGGCGCCGGGAGGCGGAGGCGTCGTGTCGACGAACACCACCCGCGTCACCCGGTCGGCGCGGCGTTCGGCGGCGCCCCACGCGACGTTCCCGCCGCCGCTGTGACCGACGAGCACGACCGGACCGTCGATGCGGTCGATCTCGTCGACGACCGCGTCGACCCAGTCCGCGAGACGGACCTCGGATGCCGGGGCGCCCACGCCCGGCATCGTGAGCGGATGCGGGGAGTGGCCCGCGTCGCGCAGTGCGGGGACGACGTCGTCCCATGACGCGGCCGTCAACCAGAGTCCGGGGATGAGGATGATGTCCATGGCGGCGACGCTACCCGCGGTCGCCGACATCCGGCGGTACCCCGGTATCGGATCAGGGGAGGAGGGGGATGAGGGCGGCGAGATCGACCGGACCGACGACGAGGTCGGCACGACGGCGGACGGCGGGTTTCGCGTTGAACGCGACACCCAGGCCGGCGGCATCCATCATCAGGAGGTCGTTCGCCCCGTCGCCGACCGCGATGGTCGCCGCCGGCGCCAACCCGTAGGTCCGCGCCCACTCGCGCAGCGCCTCGGCTTTGCCGGCCGCATCGACGATCGGACCGTCGACGACGCCGGTGAGCGCGCCGCTCGAGACCGCCAGCCGGTTGGCTCGCCAGACGTCGACGCCGAGTGCGGGGGCGACGGTGTCGAGGATCTCGTGGAAGCCCCCCGACACGACGGCCGCGACGCCGCCCCGGTCGTGGATCGCGGCGATCAGCTCGTGTACGCCCGGCGTCGGCTCGACGCGCGACAGCACCCGTGCGAAGGAGGCGACCGGGACGCCGGTCAGCTCCTGCACCCGGGAGCGCAGACTCGTCGCGAAATCGACCTCACCGCGCATCGCCGCCTCGGTCGCGGCGGCGACCTCCGCACCGCGGCCGGCCTCATCGGCGATGAGCTCGATGACCTCGTTGCGGATGATCGTGGAATCGGCGTCGAACACGACGAGGAATCGGGCGTCAGGCACCCGACCACGCTAGCGGCTCCATCGCCGGGCCCCGCGCTCAGGAGGTGATGCGGATGTTCTTCCCCACGACGGTGAGTCCGCTGTCGGTGACGGTGAACCCGCGCGACAGATCGAGCTCGCGGTCGACGCCCACGGTGGCCCCGGGGTCGATCACGACGTTCTTGTCGAGGATCGCGCGGTGCACACGTGCGCCGGCACCGACGCTCACGTGGTCGAAGAGGACCGAGTCGGTGATGGTCGCACCGCCGCCCGAGAGCGTCCACGGACCCAGCACGCTCCGCTCGAGATGCGTGCCCGAGAGCACGCAGCCCAGCGAGACGATCGAGTCGATCGCGTTCCCGATGCGCCCCATCCCGTCGCGGACGAACTTCGCGGGCGGCGAGTTCACCGACTGCGACCGGATGGGCCAGTCCATGTTGTAGAGGTTGAAGACCGGCAGCGCGGAGATGAGGTCCATGTGCGCGTCGAAGAACGAGTCGATCGTCCCCACGTCGCGCCAGTAGTCGCGGTCGCGGTCGGTGGAGCCGGGCACGTCGTTGCGCTTGAAGTCGTAGACTGCGGCCTCGCCCCGGGAGACGAAGTAGGGGATGATGTCGCCGCCCATGTCGTGGTTCGAGGTCGGCAGCTCTCCGTCGGCCTCGACGGCCTCGATCAGCGCGTCGGTGTCGAAGACGTAGTTGCCCATCGAGGCGAGCACCTCGCCGGGGCTGTCGGGCAGCCCGGTGGGGTTCTGCGGCTTCTCGAGGAAGTCCCGGATCGTGACGCCGTCGGCGGGGTCCACGTCGATCACGCCGAACTGGTTGGCCAGCCCGATGGGCTGACGGATGCCGGCCACCGAGGCGCGCGCGCCCGAGGCGATGTGCGCCTCGATCATCTGCTGGAAGTCCATGCGGTACACGTGATCGGCGCCGATGACCGCGACGATGTCGGGCTTCTCGTCGTGGATCAGGTTGAGGGACTGGAGGATCGCGTCGGCCGACCCCGAGAACCATCGTTTGCCGAGCCGCTGCTGTGCGGGCACGGAGGTGACGTAGGCCCCGAGCAGAGCCGACATGCGCCACGTCTGCGACACGTGACGGTCGAGGCTGTGCGACTTGTACTGCGTCAGGACGACGATCTGGCGGAGCTCGGAGTTGATGAGGTTCGAGATCGCGAAGTCGATCAACCGGTACTGCCCGCCGAAGGGGACGGCGGGTTTCGCGCGGTCCTGGGTGAGCGGCATAAGTCGCTTGCCCTCGCCACCGGCGAGGACGATACCGAGGACCTTCGGGGATGCTGGCATGTGCTCACACTATGTGTCTTTCCGAGGGTCCGACTAGGACTGTGACGCCGTGTCCCGGTGCCCTAGAGTTCGGTCCATGCGCGTCGACATCGTCACGAAGGAATACCCGCCCGAGATCTACGGCGGGGCCGGTGTCCATGTGACCGAATTGGTGAAGGCGCTCCGCTCCCGCATGGAGGTCCAGGTCCGTGCCTTCGGCGCCGAGCGCGACGAGGCCGACACCACGTCCTATGCCGTCCCCGCCGGCCTGTCGGCGGCGAACCCCGCGCTGCAGACCCTCGGGACCGACCTCGAGATCGTGGGCGACGTCGCGGGCGCGGACGTCGTGCACAGCCACACCTGGTACGCCAACTACGCCGGGTTCCTCGCCTCGATGCTGCACGGTGTGCCGCACGTCGTGACCGCGCACTCCCTCGAGCCGCTGCGTCCGTGGAAGGCCGAGCAGCTCGGCGGCGGCTACGCGCTCTCGAGCTATGTCGAGAAGACCGCCTACGAGAACGCCGCCGCGGTGGTCGCCGTCAGCGACGGGATGCGGCGCGACATCCTCCGGAGCTATCCGGCCCTCGACCCCGCCAAGGTGCGGGTCATCTACAACGGCATCGACGTCGACGCCTGGCAGCCCCGGGAGGACCCGGAGCTCCTGTCGCGGTGGGGCATCGACCCGTCCCGGCCGTCGGTCGTCTTCGTGGGGCGCATCACCCGCCAGAAGGGTCTGCCGTACTTCCTGCGCGCCGCCGAGCTCTTGCCCCCCGAGGTGCAGCTCATCCTGTGCGCCGGGGCCCCGGACACGCTGGAGATCATGGCCGAAGTCCAGGGCCTCGTCCAGCAGCTCCAGCGGACCCGCGAGGGTGTCGTCTGGATCGAGGAGTTCCTGCCGCGTCCCGATCTCTGTGCGATCCTCACCTCGGCGACGACCTTCGTCTGCCCGTCGATCTATGAGCCGCTCGGCATCGTCAACCTCGAAGCCATGGCGTGCGGCGCGGCCGTCGTCGGCACCGCGACCGGCGGCATCCCCGAGGTCGTCATCGACGGCGAGACCGGTCGCCTCGTCGAGATCGAACAGGCCGAGGACGGGACGGGGACGCCGGTCGATCCGGAAAAGTTCGTCGCCGACCTCGCCGCGACGCTCACGGAGGTCGTCTCCGATCCGGAGAAGGCACGCGCCTACGGCAGAGCCGGTCGCGAGCGGGCGGCATCCGCTTTCAGCTGGGAGGCGATCGCCGACGAGACGGCCGCCCTGTACCGGGAGGTCGTGGCGGCCGCTCGGTAGCCCCGCGAGGCTCGATAGGCTGGGGCCATGCCTCAGGTGCTCGAACTCGCCGACGTCGTCGTCCGCCGCAACGCCCGCAACATCGTCGACGGGATCGACTGGACGGTCGAGTCCGACCAGCGCTGGGTGGTGCTCGGCCCCAACGGCGCCGGCAAGACGACGGTGCTGCAGCTCGCGGCGACACTCGTCCACCCCACCTCCGGCGCCGTCACCGTCCTCGACGAGCGGCTCGGACGCACCGACGTCTTCGACCTGCGCCCGCGGATCGGCTTCGCGTCGTCGGCGATGGCCAAGCGCGTGCCCCAGGACGAGACGGTGCTCGACGTCGTCCTCACGGCGGCCTACTCGGTCCTGGGCCGGTGGCGCGAGGACTACGAGGCGATCGATGAGCGCCGTGCGCGTCGCGTGCTGGGGGAGTGGGGTCTTGCGGACCTCGCCGACCGCACCTTCGGGACGCTCTCCGACGGTGAGCAGAAGCGGGTGCAGATCGCCCGTGCCGTCATGACCGACCCCGAGCTGCTGCTGCTGGACGAGCCGACCGCCAGCCTCGACCTCGGCGCCCGCGAGGAGCTGCTGTCCCTCCTCGGCGGGTACGCCCGGGAGGAGTCGACGCCGGCCATGATCATGGTCACCCACCACGTCGAGGAGATCCCCGTCGGCTTCACGCACGTCCTCCTGCTGCGCGAGGGAGCCGCGGTCGCGCAGGGGCCGATCGCCGAGACCCTGACGGCGGAGAACCTCACCGCCACCTTCGGTCTGCCCATCACGCTGACGGCCGAGGACGGCCGGTTCGCCGCGCGCGCGGCATCCTGATAGAATCTTGCGTTGGCGCGCTCGCGCCGCAGACTTCCACCCGCATCTGGCAAAATCCAGGGCACTTCGTGAGGAACCCAATGAAGACTGACATCCACCCCGAGTACCGCGCCGTCGTGTTCCGCGACCTCGGCTCCGGCGAGACCTTCCTGACCCGTTCGACGGTCTCGAGCGACAAGACGATCGAGCTGGACGGCGAGACCTACCCCGTCATCGACGTCGAGATCTCGTCCGCCTCGCACCCGTTCTACACGGGCAAGCAGCGCATCATGGACTCGGCCGGCCGCGTCGAGAAGTTCAACCAGCGCTTCAAGAACTTCGGCAGCAAGTAAGCAGCCGTCACCGAAGGCCCCGCTCCGGCGGGGCCTTCGTCGTACCCCGGTGCGATCAGCGGATCGGCCAGCTGCCGTCGAGGGCGTCCTCGGGGTCGAGGCGGCCGATGCTGATGAAGTACTCCGTGAGGCTCTCGGCCTGCGCCCTGGCCCAGGACACCTGCTGCGTGTGGAGTTCGAGAGACCCCAGCTCGAGCCCGTACCGGGCGGCGATGGCCTGCGCGACCCGGCCCGCGGCCACGGCGTCGGCCGCGGCGTCGTGAGCGCCCTCAAGCCGGACCGCGTAGTGGGCTGCGACAACCTCGAGCGTGCGCTTGCCGCGGCGATAGCGGTCGTAGGTCTTGTCCACCACGAGCGGGTCGATGACAGGTGACGGGGCGGCGATAGGTTCCACGGAGTGGCGCAGCGCCTCGTACTTGAGCATCGAGAAGTCGAAGGGCGCGTTGTAGGCGACGACCGGGATTCCGCGGTCGAAGAGCTCGCGCAGGGCAGCCGTCACCTCGGCGACGACCTCCGCGGCAGAACGGCCGGCGGCGCGTGCGTGGTCCGTCGTGATCCCGTGCACGGCGGTCGCGCCGGCCGGGATCTCGACGCCCGGGTCGGCGAGCCAGTTCCGAGCGGAGACGACGCGTCCGCCCGCGTCCAGGACCCCGACGTGCGCGGTGACGATGCGGTCCTCGCGGACGTCGATCCCCGTCGTCTCGAGGTCGAACACCCCGAGGGCGCCGACGCCCGGCGGGTCATCGGCGACAAGCCCGGGCGCGGAGTCGTGGTCGGGGCCGTTGTCCCCGTCCCACGCGTCGTCGTCCCACAGGGGGATCGACTGCCAACTCACCACGCTCCGACCGTAGGACGAGCCTCCGACATCCCTCGGGCGGCGCGCCGCGCTCGTAGACTCGTGGAGTGACCGTCGCCAGCCCGTACGCCGACCGCTTGCGCGCGATCTCTGTTCAGCGCCACGAGGTGACCGTCGCGGATGTACCGACGGCCTACTGGGTCTACGGACCGGATGACGCGGCCACGACGATCCTCGCCGTCCACGGATTCCGAGGGGAGCACCACGGCCTCGAGCCGGTCGTTGCCTTCCTCGACGACGTGCGCGTCGTCTCACCCGACCTGCCGGGGTTCGGCGAGACCCCCGCGCTGCCCGGCCGGCACGATCTGGCCGGCTACGCCGACTGGCTCACGGCCTTCGCCGCCGCGGCGGCGCCGGGAGCCGTCGTCCTGGGGCACTCGTTCGGGTCGATCGTCTCGGCGGCCGCCGTGGCCCGCGGGCTCCCGACGCCGCGGCTGATCCTCGTGAACCCCATCGGCGCACCGGCGCTCGAGGGGCCCCGCGGCATCCTCACCCGTCTCGCGATCTTCTACTACCGGGCCGGCGCACGCCTGCCGCGCCGCCTGGGCGACGCGCTCCTGCGGAACCCGCTCATCGTGCGGGTCATGAGCATCGCGATGGCCAAGACGCGCGACAAGGACCTCCGCGCCTTCATCCACGACCAGCACGACACCTATTTCTCGCGCTTCGCCGATCGGGACACCCTCTCCGAGGCGTTCGTCACCTCGGTATCGAACGACGTCCGGGCCGCGGCCCCCGACATCGCGGTGCCGACGCTGCTCATCGCCGCGGAGCACGACGACATCACGCCGCTGTCGGCGCAGTACGCGCTGCAGAAGTTGTTCCCGCACGCGGAGCTCGTCGTGATCCCCGGTGTGGGGCACCTCATCCACTACGAGACGCCGCAGGCTGCGGCATCCGCCGTCACGCGCTTTCTTCGGCCTTCCGGCGGCGATACGCCATGACGTTCATGCGGTTGCCGCAGTTGCCGGTGTCGCAGTAGCGCTTCGAGCCGTTCTTCGAGTAGTCGATGTAGACGGCCTCGCAGTCGTCGGCCGAGCACACCCGCACGCGGTCGAACTCGTCCGAGCGGATGACGTCGACGAACGCCATCGCGACCTCCACGGTGATGCGCGTCGCGAGCGGCGCCGCGTCGTCGGTCGCGTGGATGTGCCAGTCGTAGGAGTCGTGGATGACGAGCTGGGGGAGCGCCTTCCCCTCGCGCAGCATCGCGTTGACGATGGGCACCGCCGCCATCCGGTCGCCGGCCCACAGCATCCGCAGCCGTGTGCGCGCGGTACGCAGTTCGGACAGCTCGACGTCGTCCCGGCGGATCACGCCGCTGTAGGGGAATTCCTGCAGGAACGCGCTCAGGTCGTCGAGGGTCGCCAGCCCGTCGACGCCCTCGCCGTCGATCTCGGGGAGGGAGTTCACCAGCGCCGTCGCGGCGCGCAGCGAGATCTCGGTGTCATGGATGAACATGATCTTGACTCCTGACGCGGGGGATCGCTACTGTCACCAGTGTAATGACGTTTAGGTCATGACTCACGGACCGCACCCCCGAGGACGATCGATGACGCACACCGCGCCCGTCCGGCTCGCCGCCGGCCCCGCCCCCGTCGTGCGGCGCACGCCCTCGAGCGGACTGCTGCTGGCGGTCACGAGCGCGCTGACGTTCTCGATCAGCGGCCCGATCGCCAAGCCGCTCCTCGAGGGCGGCTGGTCGCTCGCGGCCGTGCTGGCGATCCGGATGGGTGTCGCGGGCCTCGTCCTCTCGCCCGCGCTCGTGCGCACGCTCCGCCGCCGCCCGGACTTCCTCCGGGTGCACTGGCTCTCGCTCGTCGCCTTCGGGCTCATCCCGGTGGTGGGATGCCAGGTCTTCTACTTCTCGGCCCTGCAGCGGATGCCGGTGGGCGTCGCCCTGCTCATCCAGTACCTCGCGCCGGTCATGCTCGTCCTCTTCGTCTGGGCGAGGACGCGCCGCGCGCCGTCGCGCACCGTCCTCATCGGGTCGGTCGTCGCCATGGCGGGCCTCGTCCTCGTCGTCGACATCGCCGGTGCGCGCTTCGATCTGCTCGGCACGGCGTTCGCCCTCCTGGCGGCGGTGTGCGCGTGCGTGTACTTCGTCATGAGTGAGCGCACCGGGGACGACCTGCCGCCGCTCGCCCTGGCGGCCGGAGGGTTGCTCGTCGGAACGGTGACGATCCTGGCCCTGGCGGGTGTCGGCATCCTGCCACTCACCGTGTCGGGCGCGCCGGTCGAGCTCCTCGGGATGAGTGCTGCGCCGCTGGTCCCGCTGCTCTTGGTGGGATCGTGCACGGCCCTGGGGTACGCGTTCGGCGTCATGGCGGTCCCGAGGATCGGGTCGCGGCTGGCCTCGTTCGTCGGGCTGTCCGAGGTGCTGTTCGCGCTGAGCTTCGCGTGGCTGCTGCTGGGGGAGGCGCCTGCGCCGGTCCAGTTCGTGGGTGGCGCGCTCATCCTGGTGGGCGTGGTCCTCGTCCGTGTCGAGGAACGCGCGCCCGCCGATGTCAGTTCCCCCGCCGAGCCGCTGCCAGGAGAGGTCGGACCCGGTATCCGATGACCTCGCCCATGGCGAGGGAGGTCTCGGTGCGCTCGACGCCGTCGATCGCGAGGATGCGCGCGTCGATGTCGAACAGGTGCTGCGTGTCGCGCGCCGCGACCCGCACGAGCAGGTCGACGGGTCCGCTCAGTCCGTGGCACTGGACCACTTCGGGGATCTCCTGCAGTTCGTCGGTGATCCGCGGCAGATCCGCCTGGCGCACCTGGACGTGCAGGATCGCGTCGATCGCATAGCCCAGCGCGGCGGGCGACATCGCGCGCTCGAACGAGAGGAAGACCCCCGATCGCTCGAGCTTGGCCATGCGGGCCTGGACGGTGTTGCGTGAGAGCCCGAGTCGCTCGGCGAGCGCGACCACGGTGGCACGGTGGTCCTCGGCGAGGGCGTTCAGCAGCTCGAGATCCACGTGGTCGAGGGCGCTCATAGTGCCACACCATAGCAGGGGGTCGAGCCGCCGCTTACGCATCCTGCTCAATGTTGCGCGTGATGCTTGAGCGAGGTGCGATGTCGGCATACTCTCGCAGCATCCGGCGACGAAGCCGGTGTTCTGCGCCGGTCACCCGTCCACAAGACGCGTGTCCGCGATCAGAGAGGGACGATGATGACCGACACTCTGACCCCCGCCGCGTCGGTGGCGAGCGACACCGAGGACGTGGCCCGTCTTCTCGACCACGAGGGCCGCCGCGTCCGCGACGAGCGGCTCGACCCGTGGGCCGCCGACGTCGACGCCGCGATGCTCCGCCAGGTCTACCGCGACATGTTCCTGACCCGCCGCCTCGATGCCGAAGGCGTCGCTCTGCAGCGCCAGGGCCACTTGGGCCTCTGGGCGCCGGCGCAGGGTCAGGAAGCCGTGCAGGTCGGCACCGCCTGGGCCTGCCACGACGACGACTTCCTCTTCCCCAGCTACCGCGAGATCGGCATCGAGGTCGTCCGCGGCGTGAAGCCCCGCGACTTCGTCATGGTGTGGCACGGCGCCGAGCACGCCAGCTGGGACCCCGCCGACGTCCACGTCGCGAACCCGCAGATCATCATCGGCGCGCAGAGCCTCCACGCCGTCGGGTACGCCATGGGCGTCCAGCGCGACGGCGGCGACCAGGTCGCGGTCGCCTACTTCGGCGACGGCGCGACGAGCCAGGGCGACGTCAACGAGGCGATGGTCTTCGGCTCGGCCTTCGGGGTGCCCGTCGTGTTCGTCTGCTCCAACAATCAGTGGGCGATCTCCGAACCCGTCGGACTGCAGTCGCGGACACCGATCGCCGGCCGCGCGCCGGGCTTCGGCATCCCGAGCCTGCGCGTCGACGGCAACGACGTCCTCGCGTGCATCGCGGCGATGCGCTGGGCGGCCGACCACGCCCGGAGCGGCCGCGGTCCCGCGTACCTCGAGGCCGTCACCTACCGCGTCGGACCGCACACCACCTCGGACGACCCCACGCGCTACCGCGACGCGGACGAGGTGGCGTACTGGCGGGCGCGCGACCCCCTCGCCCGGGTCGAGGCGTACCTGCGATCCCTCGGTGCGTTCGACGACGCCTTCGCCGAGGCGTTGACGGCGGATGCCGACCGCTTCACGGCGGCGATGCGCAGCGCCGTCGTGGGGGCCGCCGCCCCCGAGCCGCTGCGTGTGTTCGACCACGTGTACGCGGAGCCTCACAGCGGGCTCGACGAGCAGCGCGCCGGATTCGCCGCGTACCTCGACGGCTTCGCCGAAGGAGGGGCGCGATGACCGAGCTCACGATGGGCAAGGCCCTCACCGCCGCGATGCGTCGCGCCATGACCGATGACGACCGCGTGCTCGTGATGGGGGAGGACATCGGCCGCCTCGGTGGCGTGTTCCGCATCACCGACGGTCTGCAGGCCGAGTTCGGACCCCGCCGCGTGGTCGACACCCCGCTCGCGGAGTCCGGCATCGTCGGCACCGCCGTCGGTCTCGCCTTCCGGGGCTTCCGGCCGATCGTCGAGATCCAGTTCGACGGGTTCGTCTACCCCGCCTTCGACCAGATCGTCAGTCAGGTCGCGAAGCTGCACTACCGCACGCAGGGACGCGTGAAGATGCCGATCACGATCCGCATCCCCTGGGCCGGCGGCGTGGGGGCCGCCGAGCACCACTCCGAATCGCCCGAGGCGTACTTCGTCCACACCGCGGGTCTGCGCGTGGTGGCCGTGTCGAACCCGCAGGACGCGTACACGATGCTCCGCCAGGCGATCGCGAGCGACGACCCGGTCGTCTTCTTCGAGCCGAAACGGCTGTACCACGCCAAGGGCGAGGTCGATCTCGACGGCGACATCGCCGACGCCCCGCCCCTCGGCCTCGCGCGCGTCGTCCGGGAGGGCACCGACGTGACGATCGTCACCTACGGCTCGCAGGTGACGACGGCGATGGATGCCGCGCTCGCCGCCGAGGACGAGGGGCTGTCGCTCGAGGTGATCGACCTGCGGTCGCTGTCCCCCGTCGACTACGGGACCGTGGCGGCCTCCGTCCGGCGCACGGGTCGTGTCGTGGTCACGCACGAGGCGTCCCGTGAGGCCGGCGTCGCCGCCGAGGTGATCGCGAGCATCACGGAGAAGTGCTTCCACTACCTCGAAGCGCCGCCGCTGCGGGTGACCGGGCACGATGTGCCATACCCGCCGGCGAAGCTCGAGCAGCACCACCTGCCCGACCTGGATCGGATCCTCGACGCCGTCGACCGCGTCATGGGGCGTGCCGGGATGCCGGAGGTGACCGCGTGATCACCGACTTCCGACTTCCCGACCTGGGGGAGGGCCTCGTCGAGGCCGAGATCGTGCAGTGGCACGTCGCCGCGGGTGACGAGGTCACGTTGAACCAGACGATCGCCGAGGTCGAGACGGCCAAGGCCGTCGTCGAACTCCCGTCCCCCTTCGCCGGCACCGTCTCGGCGATCCGTCACGCCGAGGGCGACGTCGTCCCCGTCGGCGAGGTGCTCATCTCGTTCGACGTCGAGGGATCGGATGCCGCGGTCCCCGAGACCGCGGAGAAGCGCGAGCCCAATCTGGTCGGGTACGGGGCGGCCCCCCGCAGCACCGCCCGCCCGCAGCGGCGGGCCCGGGCCGGGGCGGCGGGCG